>JAGHAU010000089.1 GCA_021161345.1 Anaerolineales bacterium
ATATAAAAGCAAATGGAGAATTTTGTAACGGCAATTCAACATTCATCCCATAAAAACTAGCGACTAATGTTGGAAACATCAAAACTATTGTAGCTGAGGTAAGAAATTTCATTACTACGTTAAGGTTGTTGGAGATAATGGATGCAAATGCGTCCATCATTTGGCTCAAGATGTTATTGGATATACCGACCATTTCAATAGCCTGCTGATTTTCTGTCAATACATCTTCAAGCAGGTCTGTATCATCAGGGAAATTTTCAAACAGGCCGCCTCTTTGCAATCGCTCCATCATCAGCTCATTTGATCTCAAGGCAGTTGTGAAGTAGACAAGGCTCTTTTGATACTTTAGAAGCTCTATCAGCTCCTCATTTCTCAGGGATCGTTGAAGCATATCTTCGAGAGAATCAACTTCTCGATCAATATCCCGAAGATGCCGAAGATATCGCTTTGCAGTTTGAAGGAATATCCGCAGAACAGAACGATTTATCTTTGCAATTGATAAGTTTGATACGCGGCCATCGACAAAGTCTTGAATGATTTCATTCTCCTCTTTACAAACCGTAACGAAGATCCCATCCGCAATAATTATTCCTAAAGGAATCGTTAAATAGGGAATATCAGCGGATTTTCCTCGAAAAACGGGGGTACGTATCAATATTAGAGTTATGCCTCCCTCATTGTCGGTTCTTGGTCTCTCATCAATGTCTAAGGAGGATTTCACAAAATCCCGGGGGATTTCCAACTCTTTGAAGAGATGTTCAATCTCTCCATCATCAGGATTTTCCACATGAACCCAACTTCCTGGTAAAAATCCTTCCAACGTCTCAATACCGTTTTCTCCGCTCTTATAAATAGTGATCATAAAATCTCCCTCACTGATGTGAATATTGAGAATGAAGCCGCTTAACCTATTGATATCAATTATAAATTAACGAATGGGATAATTCTTAGGAGATTATCTCTTCAATCTTGTTAGCAACTTCATTCTGTGCAGTGTTCAATAAATGCCCATAAACATCTAAGGTAATACTTGGTTTTGCGTGTCCTAATCTCTTTGAAGCCACCAAAACATCTACACCATTATTCAATATCAATGACGCTGTTGTATGCCTGAGATCGTGAAATCTTATTCCCGATAATCCAACTCTCGTTAATGACAGTTTGAACTTTTTTACTAAAGCTGATGGATCGATCATTTAGCAGTGGCCTTTTAAGCCATTGGTTTAGCTTGCTAGTTCGAGCCCCTCCACGCTCATAGAGAAAAAACCGCCTTTTAGGGTGGTTTTTTTGTTTCGAATCGCTTCTTTATGTGATTTTCTTACAGCGAATTCCAATCCATATTATTCCAGGATAGATGTTTTCCATCCAACTCCCAGGCAATCCTGTCTGAAGCTAATTTCTCCACTTGACATAAGATGGCGTCTGATCAAATAATCTATCTAACAAGGATGCGAACAACAATGTTTGATATGACCCTCAATGCTGTCTGGACATATCTCAAGGATTGGAAGAATCTGCTAGCCCATGCCGTTGTTGGTATGCTGATCCTGTCCATCGGGCTGGCACTTCCTATCAAACCTATTTATCGGATTATTCTTCTAGTGATCGTTATAGTGCTCAATACTGCGCGAATGAAATTGAGCGAGAAAAGATCAAAAAAAAAGGTCAATGTAAACATCCAGGATTAAGTTCCCAATTCTTATTCGGATCAGGAAATATGCATGGAGTACAAACTTCTTAGCGATCACTGCTATATTTTAATCCGCGTATAATACCAATCATCACCCAAAAGGAAAATAAATGTCTCCACAGCTATCCAAACCCTTTCCGTTTAAACGGATTATCTGGATATCAATTTCAATCGTCCTGGCAGGATTGTTAATCTGGGGTGTCAGCTGGTCCACCTATGCCCGGCCTCCCCTGTCAGAAGCCCAGGCAGCGCTCGAAAGTGATGAGCTCGTCACAGTGACCGAAGAGCCCTGGCTGACGTTCACACCCGCCGGAGAGATCCAGGCTGCTCTGATCTTTTATCCCGGGGGTCGGATCGATCCCCGCGGGTACAGCAATATGATGCGTGCCATCGCCGAGGAAGGATATCTGGTTGTGGTGCCCAGCATGCCCATCAATATGGCGATCTTTGACACCAATGCTGCGGAAGAGATCATTTCCAATTATCCTGATGTTGATAATTGGGCCATCGCCGGGCATTCTGTCGGCGGCACAGCAGCTGCCATGTACACCGCCAAGAATCCGGAGAAGATCGACGGCCTGGCGATCTGGGCCTCCTACCCGGCCAACAGCTCAGATCTATCGAAATTGGACCTCCCAGTCTACCTGATCTATGGTGAATTGGATGAAGGCGTAGACAGGCTTGCGATCGAAGAAAAAAAAGGGCTGCTGCCGCCTGATACAGTGTACCTGGAGATCCCGGGAGGAGACCACCATCAATTTGGTACTTACCTGACCGAACCAGGAGACGACCGATCCACAACACCCAGGACAGTCCAGCAGGCTATAATCATCCAGGGTACTTTGGATCTGTTAAAAACTATTACAAAATAAGGCAATCATGATGAAGGATTACAGGGATAAGATCATCAAAGGTGTCCAAAAGGACAAGACGCAAGTGATCATTGGCCTGGATGCCCGCCTGATCCTGCTGATCAAGGTCCTCTTCCCCAAGGCCCACCCGAACATCATCCGCCTGCTCTTCAACCAGGCCAACTTCAAGAATGATCCTCCCTGGAGAACCAAACGCTCATGACTATAAAAGAACCCAAGCTGCTGACCGGAAAAATATGCCTGGTAACCGGAGCCACAGCCGGGATCGGGAAAGTCACCGCGTCTGCCCTGGCAGGGCAGGGAGCACAGCTGGTGGTGCACGGCAGGAACAAAGCCAAGACAGAAGAGACCGTTCAGGAAATCAAAGCATCAACGGGAAACCAGCAAGTCAGCTATCTGCTGGCAGATTTTTCAGACCTGGACCAGGTCAGGACGCTGGCAAAAAACTTTCAGGACCGTTATCAGCATTTGCACCTGCTGGTCAATAACGCAGGTGGATTTTTCAACAAACGGACCCCTACTCCATACGGTGTAGAATTGACCTTCCTGGTCAACCACCTGGCTCCATTTTTGCTGACCAATTTGCTGCTGGATACGCTGAAGAACAGCGCCCCATCCCGGATCATCAATGTTTCCTCTGAAGCCCATCGCCAGGACCAGATGGATTTTGAGAATCTGGATTTTAA
>JAGHAU010000250.1 GCA_021161345.1 Anaerolineales bacterium
CCATATGGGCGATAAGATCAATAAAATGATCCGCATGCAGCATCAGCTCAAGCAGGACTTAAATCGCGATCCAAATCAGGAAGAACTGGCTGAAGCGCTTAACGTCACCCCGGATGATGTCCAGGATATGATGAAACATGCTCGGCGCCCACTTTCCCTGGAAATGCCTACCGGCAAAGAGGATGATGCCCAACTAGGTGATTTCATCGCGGATACCGATATTACTCCTCCAGACGAAGAAGCCACAGGTATCATGCTCCGCGAACACCTTCAGGAAGCTCTGGCAGAGCTCCCCCCTCGTGAGACCAAGATCCTGGAAATGCGCTATGGATTAGTTGACGGCCGAACTCTGACATTAAACGAAGTCGGTAAGAAAATGGGCGTAACCCGCGAGAGAATACGCCAGATCGAAGCCCAGGCCCTAAGAAGGCTGCGCAACCCACGCATCCAGGAAAAACTACAGGCTTACCTGGACTAAATCCAAGCACTGAATATAAATTATAAAAGCGGAACAGATTGAACTGTTCCGCTTTTATTTTTCTTCGTGGATCTTCTTATTTCAGATACAGATCACCCCAAGTGGTGGGGTCAGCATAGAAACGACCTGGAACATTACTGACAACGGACTGCTGTTTTAATGTGCCAGCAAGGTCATTGTCATTGATAGAGATCGCAAATCCATAATGGTTACCAGAAGCAGGGTAGGCAACTCCCAACAGACTCCAGGGGATTTTGAACTCTACCTGGTAGCCTTGTCCGCTCTCCAATGATCCAACCTTTACCTCGGTCTTTTTCCCTGCGTCTGTCTTGGGGAACCATAAGTAGGCTTGAGGAGGCTGCGGAGTGCAGGTTGTAGCCACTTTCCCATTGATAATCATACAGGTAGAGATCCCGTACTGTCCGGGGGAAATTCCAAGCTGGTAATCATCTGCAGACATCGTATGCAGAGAATAATCCGCGCTGACGTATCGATCGAAGAGGATTTCAATGCTGTCCCCAAGATACATCTGCTCTTTTTTACCTTCCTGGACGTATTTATCATCTTTTACGCGAACACCGATATATAGATAGTCTTCATCCCAGGCTGCAACCACGGTTCCAGAGCAATCATCTGCGTTTGTCCACTTATCAGCTCCATAAACAACATAGTTGATCACTTTTTGAATCGGGGGATCCCACTCATAAAGATCTCCATCGATATTGAGGTTTTTATCCAGGTAATCAGCGCTAATTGAAGGCCCGCTGCGAACAGCTGGCCCTGCAAAGGTAACCTGGGTGGCATCCAGAGTTTCATTCAATTCAGGCGTTTCGGTGATATCAAGTTCACCAGTTATTGTTGGTTTGGGAGTACTTGTAGCAACCGCCTTGGGAGTTGATGTATTTTCTCCCCCTGCAGATGAGGATGCTGAAGTCGCCGGAGCTGCCTGAGTGGGCTCAAACAGGGCTGTCATTGTTTTATCCGGAGTCGGGAATGAAAATGGTGTCGGTGTTGAAAATCCAGGCAAAGTGCAGCCTGTGAGTACAGTTATGACAATTAATGCCACAATAATATGACGCAGATTGATTTTATCCATGGAAATACCCTCCTCAATGCGATTCGTCACACTTTCTGTGACATATATACTAAAATTATAAACGAGTTTCATGCAATTTATCTCCCATCTCGAGGAGCTAACGGCTTTGTATACTTATGAATATCCCAGACCTGCTGTCACTGTAGATATTGCAATTTTCAGACCATTGGGAGAAGAATATCAAATATTACTGATCCAGCGGGCTCTAGCGCCTTATAAGGGAAAATATGCCCTACCTGGTGGATTTATCGAAATGGATGAATCCCTGGAAGCGGCAGCCCGGCGGGAATTATTCGAGGAAACTGGGGTTAATAATGTGCAGCTTTCCCAAATCCGAACTTTCGGTGACCCTGAACGGGATCCGCGTGGACGGGTAATATCTACATGTTTTGGGTGTGTTCTTGGTGTCGGGGATCAAATTCAAATCCAAGCAGGAGATGATGCCGCTGATGCAGATTGATTTGGATTGAATGATCTCCCACCCTTGGCCTTCGACCATGCCGTCCTGATCCAGGTTGCGATCACCAAACTGCTCCCATCCTGATGGATTCCCCGAAGTTTTTCTCTCTTCTCCCCTTCAACCACATTAAATAAAAACACCCCGCCATGCCGTGTGTGATTTAGTCTTGAACCTGCTTGAGCAGATTGGGTATCCGCATCAGGAGCTTCGCCTTGGCTCAGGCCTATCGCGTTACTCCATCGATATAGGAACCCTTAAATTTGGTGTTGGCTCAAAACACTCAGATCACATCGCGTACACAGTAGGGTGAATACACTTTACCATAGGTATTCCCAACTGAATAGGGTTTTTTTTGTCCTGAAATCTACTCCAGGTCTACTTTAATATGAAGTTCTTCCAGCTGACCAGGTTCAACGGATGATGGCGCATTTCCCATCAGATCCCGGGCTGATTGATTCTTTGGAAAAGCGATCACCTCGCGGATATTGGGTTCATCTGCCAGCAGCATGCACAGACGATCAATACCAGAGGCAATACCTCCATGGGGAGGTGTCCCGTAAGAAAAAGCGCGCAGCATATGGCCAAAACGTTCCCGGGCAACGTCCATATCCAGGCCGATCAAACCAAAGATCTTCTCCTGTAGATCAGCATTATGGATTCTTATCGATCCCCCGGCGATTTCATACCCGTTAAGAACCAGGTCGTACTGCTGTCCACGGACCTTGGAGGGATCCTCTTCCAGCATGTCGATATCCTCAAACATCGGGGAAGTGAATAGGTGGTGGCTGGGATCCCAGCGTTTTTCATCTGCGTTCCAGTTGACCAGGGGAAAATCAATGACCCAGCAAAAACCCAAAACACCTTTGTCTACCAGCTCCAGGCGGTCACGTAATTCCTCCCGCAATCTACCCAGGCTTTCATAAACTACTTCAGGGGCATCTGCTACAAAGAGCAGCAGGTCTCCCGGTGTTCCATCCAGGCGTTTGATCAATTCTTCTTTGACCTCGGATGATAGAAATTTTGCAAAGGATGAACGCTCTTCTCCCTCACTTGTCAGGGCCAGGTATGCCAGGCCTCCAGCGCCGAATTGTTTGACATATTCAGTCAACTCATCGATCTGTTTCCGGCTGTAGTCACCAATGCCTTTGGCATTGATTCCCTTGACCAGACCGCCTTTTTCAATTGTGTCAGCGAAAACCCTGAAACCCGATTCGGGCGCGAGATCCGAAATATCTTTCAATTCAAAACCAAATCGGATATCCGGGTTATCTTTTCCAAATCTATCCAGGGCTTCCTGGTAAGTCAAACGAGGCCAGGGTGCTTCGAAAACTCGTTTATCTGCCCTGACTTCGGCAACAAGACCGGTATACAGGTCTTCCAGTAAAGCCATTACATCATCTCGTTCAACAAATGACATTTCGATGTCCAGCTGGGTGAACTCTGGCTGGCGATCACCACGCTGGTCTTCATCACGAAAACAGCGAGCAATCTGGAAATACCTTTCCATTCCGGCCACCATGAGCATCTGTTTTAACTGCTGGGGAGATTGCGGAAGCGCGTAAAATTGACCAGGGTGTACTCTCGAGGGCACAATATAGTCCCGGGCTCCCTCTGGTGTTGTTTTAAATAGGATCGGGGTTTCAATCTCCAGGAAATCTTTTTGATCCAGATAGCGGCGGATAAAAGCCACGATCTTATGGCGCAGAATGATGTTATTCCTCATCCTGGGCCGGCGCAGATCCAGATAGCGGTATTTGAGGCGGGTTTGCTCTTCAACATCTTCTTCTTGATTAATTTGGAATGGTGGTGTGACAGACGGGTTCAGAACCTCTATCCGGGAAATTTCAACCTCTATCTCACCAGTGGATAAATCGGTGTTTGTCATTCCTTCAGGTCTTTTCCTGACAGTTCCGATCACCTGGATCACCCATTCATTCCGGACTGGCGCGAGATCTTGATGGACCTCTTGAGATGTTTCTGGATTTGAAACAACCTGAACAATGCCAAAGCGGTCGCGCAGGTCGATAAAACTGACACCGCCAAGATCGCGTACCCGGTCTACCCAGCCTGCCAGAGATACTTCCTGACCTACATGTTCAATATTTAATTCACCACAAGTATGCGTTTTATACATCCATCCTCCAACAAAAACAAAATCCAAAACCAATTGATAATGTAAGTTTCTGCATTATAGCATGTCAGCAAAATCATATAATAATGTTCGTCTACAACAAGAATAACACGCCAACCCCTACCATTGCTATAACTGTGCCGATAACAGCCCCCCACCCCACTTTTTCTTTGAAAATGAATTTTTCAACTGGCAGTAAAAAGATCGGCGGCAGTGCCATCAAAGTGCTAGCTACACCAATGCTGGTATGTTGGAGGGCAAACAAAGATAGCGAGACGCCAAGAAATGGACCAGAAAAAGCGCCGCCAATAATTCCCCATAATGCTTTTGGATTTGTAACAACTTTATTGATTGTATTCTTAAACTCTTTCTGAAGGAGGGTAGCTGCCCAGATCACGATCATGGCAGTGAACATGCGTATGAAGTTGGCAGAGATTGGAGAAAAGCTGCCATCCAGGCCAAGTTTTGCCAGAACCACACCCAATCCCTGGCCTGCTGCCCCGCCAAGGCCAAACAGGATCCCTTTAAGATACTTCTCTTTATCAGGCGGTTGGTTCTTGTTCTTCTCCATCACGACCCAGGCGATACCAATCAAAGTAATCAGTATTCCTGAGATCTGCCACAAGGAAAGAGTTTCCCCCAGGAAGATCCAGGCTACGGCCGCTGCGATGATCGGAGCCAGGCTCATCATCAACATTGAGAGCCTCGGACCGACCCACAAAAACGCCTGGAATAAAAAGGCATCACCCAGAACCAGCCCAACAATACCAGATAATCCCAACCAGAACCATCGATCCCACTCAGCACCCACAGGCCAGAGGCTGCCTAAAAAGATCCAATGCGCGCAGGTTAAGAACAGGCAGGCGGCAACCAACCTCACCCTGTTGACAACGGTCGATCCAACCACTCTTCCGGCAACTGTGAACAGGGTCGAATTCACAGCAAAGGTTATTGAGGTGATAACGGCTGCTAACTCTCCCAGGTACAACATTTCCATCAATTATCCGTATATAAGATTAACAAGCTACTATTGTACCGGATAGTCGATAAATCGGAAATAATATACTTTAAAAATGCTCTAATTATTGGATGGAAACTACCGTAAACTTGGAGGAAGAAATCCAATACAAGAAAAACGGTACCCTGATGGAATCCGTCGATATTCACCTCAAGCAAGGTGAATCTATCTACTCAGAGTCCGGCGGAATGGCCTGGATGAGAGGTTCTTTTAAGGTGGATACCAGCACGCGAGGTGGATTGGGAGCCGGACTGGGCAGAATGTTGGCAGGTGAATCCTTGTTTCTAACCACATATACCTGTCAAAGCCAGGATGGATTGATCACTTTCACTCCTGAAGTTCCAGGGAAAGTGGTTGACTTGAATTTGTCTGCCGGACAGAGTTTGATCTGCCAGAAAGATGCCTTTATGTGTGCTGAAGAATCCGTCAAGATCGAAATGCATTTTCGCAAAAGGCTTGGTGCTGGCTTATTCGGTGGTGAAGGATTTATTCTGCAGAAAATAACAGGACCCGGGACTGCTTTTGTAGAGATCCCTGGCAAGGTTCGTGAGATTGAACTTGCCGCAGGTGAAATTATGGAAGTTGACCCTGGTCATATCGCCATGTTCGAACCCGGTGTTGATTATGATATCGCAGCTGTAAAGGGCTTGAAAAATGTCCTTTTCGCGGGGAAAGGTCTATTCCTTGCCACATTGAAAGGACCAGGAAAATTCTGGCTTCAAACACTACCGCTCTCAAATCTGGCAATGAAACTCTCCCGCTACATGCCTTCAAAAGTTTAATTTCTGAAATTGGATCGGCCCTTAAGAATCCTGCTCTCCTGATTGGGAGTGAGGTTTTTCATTTTCCCGGCAAGGCCATTCTGAAAAGCAGCATTTTCAGTGTATACTGAAGGAAATTAATTCAGGGAGGAAGAATGAAATTATTAGAAGAGCGAATTCAGAAGGATGGTCATTATATCGGGGATGGAATTCTCAAAGTGGACAGTTTTGTCAACCACCAGGTCGACCCGATATTGATGAATGAAGCTGGAAAGGAATTTGCCAAATTATTCATGAATTTTTCCGCCACCAAGATCTTGACTGCAGAGATCTCCGGCATCGCGCCTGCAGTTTCAGCTGGACTGCACCTGGGAATCCCGGTAGTGTTTGCTCGAAAGAATAAACCCATCACAATGCCTGACCAGGTTCTGTTAACCTTATCACCTTCCCATACAAAAGGCAGAACTGTTGAATTGATCGTTTCTCCAGAATACCTGGGGTCTGGTGAAAGAGTATTGATCATTGATGATTTTCTGGCAACCGGAAAGACCATCGAAGGGTTGATCCGGTTGGCAGAAATTGCGGGAGCCACTGTTGTTGGGGTTGGTGCATTGATTGAAAAGACATTTGAAGAAGGCCGGGAACGCCTGGAAGCAATGAACATCCATGTTGAATCTCTCGCGAGAATAGAATCTATGTCAGAGGAAGGCATTTTCTTTCATAGATCATGACAACAGATACGATAGTCATACTTGATTTTGGATCACAATATACTCAGTTGATCACACGGATTGTACGAGAACAATCTACATACTCTCTCCAACTGCCCTGGTCTGCTACTGCTGAAACCATCTCTGAGATTCAACCAGCTGGAATCATCCTTTCCGGGGGACCGGCATCGATCTATTCTCAGAACGCGCCTAAATTTCCCACTTTCCTTCTTTCACTTGGAATCCCAATGCTGGGGATCTGCTACGGCATGCAAGCCATGGCAGATGCCCTGGAAGGTGAGATCACGGCCTCTACTGCCAGGGAGTTTGGCTACACGCAGTTAATTACAGAACAGCAGAACCCACTCATCCCTACCGGAGCTCACCAGGTCTGGATGTCTCATGGGGATCAGATAACCAAACTGCCTGACGGATTTTCCCGGTTGGCAACAACAGAAAATACTCCTCTGGCAGCTATGGGGGATCTCAACCGACAGCTTTTCGGGGTCCAATTCCATCCTGAAGTGAAACATACCTCAATTGGCACAGAGATTATCAGAAATTTCCTGTTTCATATCTGTAATATCCGTGCCAGTTGGACACCTGCATCGATCATCGAGGAAAGTGTCTCCCAAATCAAAAATGAGATCGGAAATTCAAGAGTCCTATCGGCAGTCAGCGGCGGGGTCGATTCCAGTGTAGCAACTGCCCTGGTTCATAAAGCTGTTGGAAATCAGCTGGATGCCGTTTTTGTAGATACCGGGCTTCTTCGAAAAAACGAGGTCCGCGATGTGAAAGCAGCCCTCCAAGAAAATCTGCAGATAAACCTGATAACTGTTCCAGCAGCAAACCTGTTTTTTCAAGATCTAAAAGGTATCTCAGATCCAGAAGAAAAACGTTCCAGGATCGGCAATCGTTTCATCCGGATCTTTGAGGAAGAAGCCCGAAACTTGGGCACTCCTGATTACCTGGTCCAGGGAACGATCTATCCAGATGTTGTGGTATCTGCTGCACCGGATAGGCCGGAATCGGAAACGATCAAAACCCACCATAATGTCGGCGGGCTGCCAGAGAATATGTCTTTCAGCCTGATTGAGCCACTGCGGTATCTTTTTAAAGATGAAGTAAGGAAGATCGGTGAGGAATTGGGGCTGCCCCACTCTCTGGTCTGGCGCCAACCATTTCCTGGCCCAGGATTGGCCATTCGCTGCCTGGGTGAAGTTACCTCTGATCGGGTTGATCGTTTAAGAGAGGCAGATTCAATCTTTCTTCAAGAACTGGAAAAGGAAAATCTGCTTCACTATACAAAGGAAGGTGTTGTCCGCGGGTCATCGCAAGCCTTTGCAGTATTATTACCGGTAAAGGCAGTCGGTGTGATGGGCGATCAGCGCACCTATGAGGATGTGATCGCTCTCAGAGCAGTGACGACAGATGATTTTATGACCGCTGATTGGGCGCGTTTTCCATCAGAAATCCTGGCCAGGATTTCCAACCGCATCGTTAACGAAGTGAAAGGCATCAACCGGGTTGTTTATGACATTACCAGCAAACCTCCCGGTACTATTGAATGGGAATAACATTCTTCAAATTATTGTTCCTGGTAAGAACAACCCGTTTTCAATCATCAATAGAAAGTAGGATCACTCTATCCAGAATAGTGTAATATCACCATCCTAAAAAGAAATCGATTATGACATCAACAAATGAACTTCCCAGAAAAGTAATCCTGGTCACCGGACCCGCTGGCAATCTCGGCTCTGCTGTTATCGAGAGGCTGCGAAAAGAAACTGTCTCACTCGTATTGGTCGATCGCCATCCGGATAGGATCAAGGAGCGCTATCCAGACCTGGAGGACTCCAAAGACCATCTATTTTTGACAAATGTCGATCTGACCAATCCTGACCTTGTTCAGGCTGCCGTAGATACTGCTTTGGAAACCTTCGGGCATATTGATTGCCTGGTCCATACAACTGGCGGCTTTCATATGGGAGAACTGGTCCATGAAATAACTCCAGATAAATGGGACCTGATGATGAATATCAATGTTAAGACCCTTTTAAACACCAGCAGATCTATTATCCCGGCTATGATCGATCAGAATAATGGTACTATCATTTCTATAGGCGCCAGGCCTTCTTTAAAAGGAAAGAAGAAAATGGGTTCCTACAGTGCAGCCAAAGCGGCCGTGTTGAGATTAACTGAAAGCATCGCTGCCGAGGGTTCTTCATCCGGGATTAAAGCCAGATGCATAATTCCAGGAACTATTGATACTCCAGAGAATCAGCGGGCAATGCCAAAAGCAGACAGATCCAAATGGATAAAGCCCGAGTCCATTGCGGAAGTTATATTCGAGACTTGCTTCAACAAAAATCTTACTGAGACAGATGTGATCATACCCCTCTATTAACTATGAATAATCACCCCATTTCCATACTGATATTTGGCGCATCGGGGGATCTGACCCATAGAAAACTCATCCCGGCATTATTCAATCTTTATCAGAAGGAAAGGCTGCCAGAGATTAACATTCTCGGAACAAGTCGATCCAACTATACAGACAAGGAATTCCAGGATCGCTTGATGGCAGGTGTCAAAAAATTCCATCCGGATTCATTCCAGGCCGAGAGTTGGAATAAGTTTTCACAGAAGATCCATTATCTAAGTGGCAACCTGACCGATCCTGCTGATTACATAAGATTTGCGGACAAATTAACCAACCTGGAAAACGGACCGACAAATCGGCTGTATTACCTGGCTATCTCTCCTGAATTCTATACAGAAACCGTGCTCAACATGGGTATGTCCGGACTCGCCACTCAGGAATTAGGGGATCAATCTCCCTGGCGCCATGTGATCATCGAAAAACCGTACGGCAGGGATCTGGCCACAGCCAGGGAACTTAATGAACAGATCCATGAGATCTTCAAAGAGAACCAGATCTATCGAATAGATCATTATTTGGGTAAAGAGACTGCCCAGAATATTCTTTTCTTCCGTTTTGCAAACGCCATTTTCGAACCCATCTGGAACCGCCGCTATATCGACAATATTCAGATCACTGTATCAGAGAGTGTAGATGTTGGCCACCGAGCCTATTATTATGACAAAGCCGGAATTCTGAGGGATATGTTCCAGAATCACCTCTTTCAACTGCTCTCACTGGTTGCTATGGAAGCCCCAAATTCATTTAACGCTGAACCGATCCGCAATGAAAGAGTAAAACTGCTGCGTTCCATCCGACCGTTGAAAAGAGAGGATTCGGTTGCCGGTCAATATGTTGGATATTGCTCCTCAAAGGGAGTAGTGGATTATTCACGCACACCGACCTATGCTGCCATAAAACTCTACATTGATAATTGGCGCTGGAAGGGTGTGCCATTTTATTTACGCTCCGGCAAATCGCTTAAGCGCAAGGCTACCGAAATCAACATCGAATTTCAGCGCCCTCCTCATTTGATGTTTGGATTAACTGACCCGGATCAAATGACGCCCAATATCCTATCCATCTGCATCCAGCCCGATGAAGGCATTCACTTGAAGTTCCAGGCCAAAGAGCCCGATTCAGAGCAGAATATGCGGCCGGTCGATATGGAATTCCACTACCAGCGATATTTTGGACACAATACACTGCCTGGCGCCTATGAACGTTTATTGAGCGAAGCCATTGCCGGCGACCCTTCGCTATTTACTCGCAGTGATGGCATTGAAACAGCCTGGTCAATTATCGATCCCCTCATCAAATCCTGGGAAGACCCCTCAACGGAAGATCTGGCAGTATATGACCCTGGTTCCTGGGGGCCTGACGAGGCAGATATCCTGCTCGCTAATGAAGGGCACTGCTGGCGAATGAACTGCGGATTGCATGAAGATTGCATCGAACCCGAACCGCCCCTTGGTTAATTCCATCAGGTATCCGTGATTCCTTTCTTATCTCTTTCTATCAATCACCCGCATACCCGCTATGTTATAATGAACTCACCGGGGATGATAGGTATCGACGGAAGAGGTTGACCCCGGATCGCGAGCCGAGAGGCGCCGTTCTCGTAAAATCAGCGCAAAACCTTAAGTGCCAACCGCACTGAATATGCTGCTCTTCCCCTCGCTGCATAAGCCTGGGTAAGACAGACGATTACCTCAAGGTAATCTCGTTCACCTCCCTCAATCTCCTGCTGGGTGAGTCTGAACGTCAGAAAGCAGGAGTGCTGTCGGGCGACGCCGCTATACCGACTCAAGAGGGGCTTTCGGGTCCCAGCGGCTAATCAGCAGATACTTTGGGCAGTTGTAGTCCTGCTGATAAAAACGAACAATTGCCTACGCTCGTAGACGTCCGAGTGGTTAAATTTTTCGGACGCGGGTTCGATTCCCGCCATCTCCACTATATGAAAGAGGCTTTCCTGGGGATTAAATAAGCCTCTTTTGCAATTAACAGTCACTAAATGGCAGATTTGGGGTTAAAAAAGACGATATATAGTGTATGTTATAATCGGACTATTATGACAGAAACCCAGCCGTTATTGAGGGATTCAATACCCCTCGAAGACAATGATCTTATAGAAGGATCTGATGAAGACAAAGGGTCAGCAGGAAAGAAAATTGGCCTGATCATCGCCGCTCTGCTGCTTTTGGGCCTGGTGGTTACAGGCCTGGTTTTATTGCTTCAACCCGGAACTGATACAGCCCGGATCAGAGATATATTTATCATTTTCATGGCCCTGGAATTTCTGTTGATCGGAATTGTTATGATCGTTTTGATCATACAATTGGCCCGATTGACCTTGCTCCTTCAAAATGAGATCAAACCAATTCTTGACTCCACCAATGAAACGGCCAATACGCTGAGGGGCACAACCGCCTTCTTAAGTGAACACCTTGTAGAACCTGTTCTGAAAATGAACCAATACCTGGCGGGATTAAACAAAATTACAGACTTCTTTAAGTCCAATAAGAAATAATCTTTCCTTTTCAAATAATCTAGGAGCGTGAACTATGTCTGATAATAATAATGAATTTGGCGCCTTTATGTCTGGTCTATTGCTGGGTGGAATTGCTGGAGCGATCACAGCCCTGTTGTTGGCTCCTCAATCTGGAGAAGAAACCAGGAAAGTTATTCTGGATAAAAGCCTTGAGCTGAAAGACAAAGCTCTTGAGACTGTCGAAGAAGCCCGCCAGCGGGCTGAACAAGCTGCTAATGATGCCAGAATCGCTGCCCAGGAATATACCCAGAAACTACAGGATCAAGCTAAGGGCCTTCAAGAACAGGGAAGGGTCATCCTGGAAGAGCAAAAACAGAAGATCACTAAGGCCACTAAAGGTGGAAAAAAGGCAGAGGACGACACAAAAGAGTAAAAAAATAAGATTCAAGATTAAAAACAAACCTGCCAGTTCACCTGGCGGGTTTGTTTTTATACCTGGGTATCACCTGGCCGATCGAATCAGATATATCACCCGCTAAAACTGCTGCCGAACTGCCCCTGTTTTTTTCTGCCAATTCACCAGCTCTGGCATGGATCCAGCAGCCAGCTACTGCCGCATCAAACGATACCAACCCCTGGGCCACCAATCCTATGATTATCCCCGCCAGTACATCCCCGCTTCCAGCCCTTGCCAGCGCAGGGTTTGCTGAAATCAGGATCTTCGTTCTACCATCTGGAGCGGCAATCACTGAATGAGCTCCCTTCAATAAAACGATCTGCTTCCAGCGCTGGGCATATTCTTCTGCAATTCCTACTCTGTTTCCCTGGATCTCCTCAACAGCCAACCCGGTCAATACAGACATTTCTCCCGGGTGCGGAGTAAGCACACAGTCAGGGGGAATCTTCTTCTGCCAATTCGGGATACCAGAGAGAAGCCGCAAACCATCGGCATCGATTACCAGAGGAGGCAAGCCCTCTATCTGGAGGACCTTCTCTAGGAACTTTCCAGTACCGCTTCTCGTCCCAAACCCCGATCCTATCAAACATGCCGTCGGTTTGTGGATTGCGTCTTTGATCAAATCACTTGCTTCTGCCGAGATACCCCCACCTTGCTCCGGGAGAACCAGCCAGGTGGCTTCCGGCAGTGTCTTGATCAAACCCTGATAGATCCCCTGCGGTACAGCCAATGTCACCAGTCCGGATCCAATTCTGTAGGCCGCTCTTCCAGCCAATACGGCAGCGCCAGGATATTCCTCAGACCCGGCGATCAGCAGGCTGGTTCCAAATGTTCCTTTATGGGCATCCGGCGGGCGGGCAGGCATTCTGGATAAGACCCATTCTTTTTCAATGACCTCCCTGGTTATCCTGTCAAATTCCGGCAGCCCTAAAGGAAGTCCTATTCCCACCACCTCCAGTTCTCCCAGGTATTCATAGGCTGGGAACTGAAGCGTTCCTGCCTTAACGGCAGCCATAGTGACTGTCAGGTCTGCTGCCAAACAAACAGGAGAGGTCTGACCGGTATCACAATCCACACCAGACGGGCAATCCACGGCGACTATGATCGGTTTATTCTCAAATCCTTCCAGGACTTCCTTTACTTTGCCCATAAGCAGATCCAGAGGTGGACGCAGCGGGAGCTTTATCCCAGTCCCCAATACTCCATCGATTATCAAATCAGATCCTGCGAAATCAGCTTGAAGATTTATAGGAGGTTGGGCTGGATCAAAAAAATCAATCAGTTTAACTCCGCGATCCGCTACTCTTTTGGTCAGGGGATCTGAAACCGGACGTTCGCGGAGAAAGATAACTTCGGCAGCCCACCCCCACGCGATTAAATAATCCAGGGCTACCAGAGCATCTCCCCCATTATTCCCGGACCCTACCAGAGCTGTAACCCTCATTCCAGATTGAGATCCATAACGTTCATGAATCAGCTCTGCCAATCCTTTTCCAGCTGCCTCCATCATTGCCGCATATATGTGGCCAGCCTTATCAGCTGCCTTCTCAATTTCGATCATTTCACTGACGCTGACATATTTCATAATATTCCTGGTGAACCGAAGCCTGATAGGTTAATTTAGTTTACCAGACACCCATTGATCCAGGCTGCAATACCTTTATTGTGATAAAGTGTTTAAACCTGTAGCAAAGCCAGCGATCTTCTTCCATTATCGGCTATACTTGAGGAGAGAATTACAGGATAAAGGCATGTTTAAGAGCGACTACATCAAAGCATTGGATGATTATAAAAAAGCCCGACGCGGAGCAGCTGTCCAGGAACTGATAGCGCGCCTGGTTGGAAACACTGAAGATACTGAGCTTTCTTCCTACGATGAAGTCCGCCAACAGCTGCAGGCTATTGAAAAAAGTGCTGAACATCTGGAGGAGATCCCTCTGGATGCAATCGTTGGCAGCGTTGGACGCTATCATGATTTCACCCGGAAATTCCTTCCCAAATCCTCCATCAATGAAGACCGTTGGGCCAGAGTGATGGCATCCTCCCAGGGGCTATCCGGATTACCTGCTATTGAAGTATATAGAATTGGCGAAGTATATTTTGTCCGTGATGGAAATCACCGGGTCTCTGTCGCTCGCCAAATGGGCAACACAGCTATTCAGGCCTATGTGACCAATGTTGAAATAAAAGTTGACTTAACTCCGGATTTCACTCCAGATGATCTGATTATCAAATCCGAACAGGTTAAATTCCTTGAAAAAACCAGGTTGGACAAAATAACACCCAGCCCTGATCTATCAACATCCAAAGCTGGCGCCTACCCCACATTGTTGGAGCATATAGAAATCCACCGGTATTATCTAGGTTTGGAAAAACAACAGGAAATACCCTACGAAAAAGCTGCGGCTAATTGGTACAAGGAAGTTTTCCTCCCGGTTGAGAAAATAATTCAAAAGCGGGATCTGTTATGCGATTTTCCTGACCGAACTGCTACAGATCTGTACTTATGGGCTGCAGATCATCGCACCAGCCTGGAACAACAAGTAGGTTGGGATATCGGAGCAGAGGCTGCTTTGACCGACCTATCAGATATGCATAGCCAGAAAAGGAAATCGGGTTTAAGGGTGTTGTCAAAGGCTATCAACTGGTTAATTCCTAATGCGCTCGAGAAGGGACCACCAGTAGGAACCTGGCGGGAGAAACTGGATCAGATGACCATTCTTGAACATCTATTTAATGACTTGATTGTAGCAATAGATGACAGTTCAACCGCCTGGCAGGCCCTGGACCAAGCGATCATCCTGTCCAAGTTAGAAAACAGCAGCATCCACGCCGTGCACATCCATCCAGATCTAACAGAAGGCAGCCAGGATGAACACAGCTCACTAGAGGATGCATTTACCTCCCACTGCCAAAACGCCGGGGTATCGAATTTTGACTTTATGGTAGCGGCGGGTGAGATTAGCAATGTATTGTGTGACCATGCCCGATTTGCAGATATCATTTTACTGCCCCTGAATCACCCCCCGGGAAATGAACCCATAAAACGATTAAGTTCGGGGATAACATCATTGATCCGTAACTGTTCTGTACCTGTACTAACAGTTCCTGCTGGATCAACACCTCTAAAAACGATCCTGCTAGCGTATGACGGCAGCATAAAAGCCAAAGAAGCCTTATTCATTGCTGCCTATTTTGGATCCCAGCATGGATCAACCATTAAAGTCCTGACCAGTGTCATTGGTGTTGCCAATTCAGATTCGATCCAGAAAGAAGCCAGAATTTATTTAGACAGATTCCCCATTGACTCCCAGTTTATTATCAGCCAGGTATCCGTATCCGAGCAGATCAATATCATGCATCAAACCGAGGAGATCGATCTGATACTAATTGGCGGTTATAGTGGAAGTACGCTGATTGATGTAATGCTGGGAAGTGCCGTAGACAAGGTGCTGCGGGAGATCCAGCTGCCCATTCTCATCTGCCGCTAGACACATATCTTTGATAATTAATCAAAATCCGTTTGGATCTTTGTAACCCTGGACTGAAAAGTGTTGATCACCAGGGTTTTTCCTATTCGGGTTTCTATCACCGTATCTGGTCGATAAATATGGATATGTCCATGAAAATGATAGGCCGGCTGAAAGTTATCTATCAGCCAGCGAAACGCCTTGATCCCCTGATGAGTCCAGTCTACACCTTCATGGACTCCCCTGGGGGGAGCATGAGTCACAAAAATATCCAGAAACCGGCCGTAGGCTAATTTGTTATATAACATACCTGGAACAAGTCGAAGGACATGGCTCCACATTTCTCCCTGAGTATATTGATACTTGGTTTTTCGATTGTATTGGATGGAGCCATCAATTCCCGCCAGCAGTAAACCTTGCTCCCGACAAATCCTCCCATGCAGATTATCTCCCCCCAATGGATGAGTTTGCGTTTCATCCTGTTCAATCTTCTTAGAATGATCATGATTACCATGGACAAAATATAATGGTTGGTTGAGACCACTGATAATAAATTCCAGGTACTCATAAGGGAGATCACCGCAGGAAAGCACAAAAGCCACGTCATTATGCCGTTCCTTGAGCTTATCACTGTAAATCCTGGGATCAACCTGGTCACTCACTGATAATATCTTCATGACAAACTGTACCTGTCTCCGTCCGAATTGTGTCCATTGTACTATACAGAGTTTAGATATTTAGGGACGAATAACTCTCTGAAGTCATCTCATACCAGATCATTTTGATATCCCGGATCTAAACTAAGATTTTATGTTAATTGACAAGATATGTACATCAATATACACTTGATGTACAAAGTTATCGATCACCCAACAAGGTTCTGTCGTAAAGAAAACTCAATAATGGAAAATCTCAAAATATCACCATTTCTAATGCTGGGGGAGATCGTGGTGGATCTTATCTCCACAGAGGTTGTTAATTCCCTGGTAGAAGCCAAACATTTTGAAATATTCGCTGGAGGCGAGGTTTCCAACCTGGCCACAAACCTTTCCCGATTAGGATATGGCACTGCACTTGGGGCTTGTTTAGGAAATGACGGTTTTGGTAATTTTCTCAAAGATCATCTTATCCAGGCCGGAGTTAACATTGAATACCTGCAGTCCTCAAATCTAGCACCAACCACATTGATCCCTGTTGCCCGCCACTCCGGTACCCCTGATTTTACAATATATCGCGGCGCAGACCAATATCTTTCCCTGACAGATAATCTGCTGGCCGCGGCAAATGACAGTAAATTCATTCACACATCCGCATTTGCCCTTTCTAGAGATCCTTGCCGCAGCACAATATTGGCCATCCTTGAAGCCAATCAAAATCAGGGAAAGATAATTTCTATTGATCCAAACTACCACCCCATGATTTGGTCAGATCTTCAGGATTATCGTTCATCCCTGCTAGAATTCTTCAAATATGTCACTATCACTAAACCCTCCTTGGATGACAGCATCCGGATCTTTGGTCCGGGACTCAAACCAATCCAGTATCTGGAAAAATTCCTTAGAATGGGCCCTGAGATCGTTGTGCTGACAATGGGAAGTGAAGGATCACTTCTGGGAACTGCTCAAGGGGATAGGATCCATATCCACCCTAACCCGGTTCCTGTAGTGGATATCACTGGAGCAGGTGATGCCTTCTGGTCAGGTTTATTGGCAGGTTTACATGAAGGATACTCCGCGCTGATTGCCGCCAGGCTAGGACAGGTTATTGCAGAATATAAGATCGGCTTTATCGGGCCGGTTCAGGAGCATTTATCATTACAAATGTACCTGAATTTGGCTGAAAAAACACTTATCAATGAGATTTAGGA
>JAGHAU010000020.1 GCA_021161345.1 Anaerolineales bacterium
ACCTTATCAATGCATCAGTCATTCTGACTGTTCGGATCATCTTAGACACATCATGGACCCGGATGATATCCGCTCCACGGGTGATGCCAACGGATACCGCTGCAGCAGTCCCTTCTACACGGTCATCTGGAGGCAGGTCAAGGGTATAGCCGATAAATGATTTTCTGGATGGTCCCAGGAGAACAGGATAACCAAGGATCCGGATCTCATCCAGGCGCTTGATAAGTTCCAGGTTCTGTTCAACGGTTTTTCCAAAACCAATTCCCGGGTCCAGAATGATCATCTCATCCGGAATCCCGGCTTCGTGGGCCAGATCCACGCTTTCCCTTAGTTCGGATTTTACATCCTCCATCAGATCATCATATTCCATACCTATATAACGACCTCCCAGATGTTCTTTGATTGCAGCATTATTGGGGTTGCTGCGGTTATGCATCAAAATCACAGGCACATTATACTCAGCTGCCGTTTGCGCCAGCTCTGGGTCAGCTTTTAAACCCCACACATCGTTAAGGATCGATGCTCCTGCTTTAATGGCTTCCCTTGCTACCAGGGCTTTATAGGTATCAATTGAAATCAGAGTCTCAAACTCGGCTGCCAGCCGGGTGATGACTGGGAGGACACGATCCAATTCTTGTTGGGCGGACACAGGAGCCGCTCCCGGGCGGGTGCTCTCTCCACCCACATCCAAAATATCAACCCCGGCTTCTACAAATTCCCTGGCTTGTTGAAAGGCAGCCTCTTTTTCAAGATCCGCCAGCCCATCTCCAGAAAAACTATCCGGAGTCAGGTTGAGGATACCCATTACATAAGTCCGCGCACCCCATTCAAAGGTATAGTTATTGACAGTTAGATTTTTCATATTCTCATTTGGCTTCGGAAACAGATTCCTCAAAGGAATCCGTTTCCTATTTTGATTTTTTCGCAAACGCTATTGATTGATTTTAACTCATGCGTATCCATTATTGTATTGTATTAATCCAGGTCAAATAAAATTTCTTTGGCTACAAGTGATCTTCTGTCCTGCCGAATATAGGCATTATACGAAGAAAATGGCCAATTTTTATAATCCAGAACGACGCCGTGATTTTGTGGATTCTGATGAATATAGACGATCAACCTGTAGAAGTATTCATCCTCTTGGACGATCTTTCTTGAATATCTTCCCTCAAAGAGATGTCCAGATCTGTTATACCCTTTATTGATAGCCTTGGTATACGTTCCAAGGAAAGTCCTGAACTGCATCCAGATCTGGCTTTCATTATGGATACAATTTTCACTATTATCCCCTTCTTTGATCCGAAGCATGAAATGGAAATGAGTTGGAAGTAAACAGTACGCATACAGGTGGGCAACAGGATGGATGTATCTCTTGTACAAGTCCAGGAAGTAAGTGTAATTACAGTTATCTACAATAATCCTACACCAGTTATTTCCCCGGTTCTAAATTTGGTAAATCAAACCAGGCTCAATTTTTATTTGAGATATATAACACCTCTTAATTTTTTACACTATCAATAAAGTGGTTGATCAATTGGATAAGAGTTATTACAAACTTCCCCTGATTCCATTATCTTCTTATAACTTTTATCATCAAAGAATAAGTCTTTGGCAATAATTGACCGCCGATCCTTTTTTCTATAAGCGAAATATGATGAGAACGGCCATAAACGATAATCCGAACCAATGCCATATAGTTCGGGATTTTGATGAATGTAGATAAATAATTGGTAGAAAGAATTTTCCTTAGGATCAACAATATTGGAATAACCACCATTTACCAAACAACCAGATCTTTTATAGGTATTATTAATCCGTTTTGTATATATTCCTAAGAATGAACGATATTGATACCAAAACCTTTCATCACACTGGCAGATATCTCCAATCTCATCAGCGCTTTTTACTCTGACTAAGAGATGAAAATGAGTTGGTAATAGACAATAGGCATACAATAATGCGATAGGCTTCATATACTTTTTATACATCTCAAGAAAAAGATAATAACACTCTTCTTCCTTAAATAAGGCATCCTTATGATTGCCGCGTTTATACAAATGAATATACTGATCGTAAATCGTACCTGATGGTGACATAAATTACCCCCATTAGATTAAGAAGGATGCGTGATCCTCTAAATTTTAGATGAGCATAAAAACCTGAAGATATTCAAATAATTATCAAAACCATCAGGGTCACGCATCCTAACATTATTGGTCTTTGATCCCTTAAAACAATCACGCATCTTCAGTTTTCTAACCCCCTAAACTTTAGATGCGTGATCTAGTTCTATTTATCTTCCAGGGTGTTATCTTAACCACCCTCTTAATCAATCCACTATGTCATTAAATCACCTCAGCAAATGGTTTTCTCGCCAGGAATTGGCCTTGACCGCGTTTTCCCAACCATTGATCCCCATTAACTATGCATTTTCCCCGTAAAAATACTTTCTCGGGATAACCTTGCAGTTCCCAACCCTCATACAGATTGTAGTCCGTCCGCTGGTAAGCAACATCAACTCCGTAAACCAGTTTCTTGTCCGGATCCCAAATCACCAGGTCTGCATCCGACCCCGGTTCAAGGCATCCCTTTTGGGGATATAAACCAAATATGCGAGCGGGGTTGGCGCTGGTATAAGCGACAAACTGATTCGGTGTAATCCTGCCCTTTACAACACCTTCGGTCCACAAAATTGGCATCCTGTCTGCCACACCTGGAAGGCCATTGGGGATTTTTGTAAAATCATCTTTCCCTAATTCTTTGCCAGGGATCATAATTTCCTTGCCTTCGTAGGAGATTGCCTTTGTACCATCGTAGAAGAAGGGGCAGTGATCCGTACCCACTGTTTGTAAAGTATCATCTGTCAAACCCTGCCAGATGCGATCATTATCAGCTTTTGTTCTCATTGGCGGTGAGCAGATCCACTTTGCGCCGTCCGATCTTTCCAATTCATTTTCAGTGAAAAACATATATTGAGGGCAGGTTTCGCCCATAACCGGCACTCCCCGATCCCTGGCATAAGCCAGCTGGTCAATACCGCCGGCTGTATTCATATGCACAATATAAAGTGGAGCATCAGCCTGGGCTGCCAGAGCGGCGCTCCGCAAGACTGCCTCAACAGCTCCCCAGGCGGGCCGGGTCCGGGCATGCCAAATAGGTTCAGTGTGACCAGCTTTCAGTACTTCATCCACCAGGACATCGATCACATCTCCATTTTCAGCGTGCAGCATGGTTAAAAACCCATATTTTGCGGCAATTTTCAGCAGTTGGAAGATCTGGCCATCCTGGAGCCGCAAACGATTGTTATAGGCTGTGAATACCTTCAAGGTTGTTACACCGCTTTCAAGAATGGCAGGGATCTGGGCCGCTACGTCATCATTGAATTTTGTGATATTGATATGAAAACTGTAATCGATGGCTGCTTTAGGGTCCGCTTTATCACGCAGGGCAGATATATTTTTCAGCAGGTCAGGATCTTTGTCCTCAACAAAATCCATCACGGTTGTGGTTCCCCCAAAAGCTGCCGCTTTATGTCCGGTGTAATGATCATCAGATGAGACAGTATCAAACATGGCCAGATCCAGATGGACATGGGGATCAACCCCCCCCGGCATCAAATATTTTCCGGACGCGTCGATGACCTCAGCTCCATCTATCTCCAGGTTGCTGCCGAGCTGGGCGATCTTTTCACCTTCTATTAGCAGATCTGTTTTGATAGTATCTGTTGGAGTTATCACTGTGCCATTCTTGATCAATGTTTTTTTCATCATTATTTCCTTAGTTATTATCCATAAAACAGCCCAAAACAGCGCTGTTTGAATTATACCCCAGACAATTTTCAGGCTGCCACAAATAGAAGCTTCCCAGATCTGACAATTTTAGAAAAATGGACCTGATCAGCTATGTGGGATTCCCAACAGGGCGGATAAAATATCAAGGGGAATAGCATCCAGATCATCCTGATCTGCCTGATAACTTGAAAAGCTGGTTCCACGTTCTCTAAGGGCTTTCCATAGTCTTCTGCGCTCTGCCGGCGCTACTGTCAGATCAGTGAGAACGCTTGCCCCCCGAAAATACTCGCCGGTTGTGTATAAGAAAGTGAATCGCTTCCAATCTCCCGCCCTGATGGGATGCCTGAGGGATCTCACAGATCCCAGCTGAACCTTAAAGTATTCTTCATCAGCCCGGGGATGGTCTACTTCATTCTGGAGCAATTCAGCCCTAGTTGTTAATTCATGACCCAATACCGGCGCCAGGAATTCAACCCTCCATCTGCGGGCCTGAAATGATGCTGGCTGATAAAACGCCAGAAAGTCTACATTCAAGATCCGCGGTGCAGTCTGCGATGGAATCCGATACCAGCCCAACACCCTGGCGACCTGGAGATCCTCCGGTGTGGGTACGATCGCAACCAGGATTAAAGCATCCGGAGATAAATATGGTTCGTTCATGATTTCCCCCCTTTGCAAACATTATAGAATTTATTACTACAATAAATCAATAGCCTGGGGATTCCTATTAAAAACAAAGGATACGGTTTCCTGGGAGGAAACCGTATCCTGATTTTAGAAACAAAAGACTTTACTAGATCAGACCGACTTTTCCATTGAACTCATTGATCAATTCATCAATCTCGGGGATCTGTTTCTGGAAGTTAGTCCAGTAATCTTTATCATACCACTGGGATTGGATCTCTTCGTAGGTTTTACCCTGCTGCTCAATCCAGGTGAAGTATTTCAGATTGTGAACCCGCTTCTGATCCTCAAAAGTTAGATCCGTCAGGTAGTTAGGAGTTAATCCTTCCAGGTATTGAGCATGTGTTCGCCCGGCGTCCATCTCAGTGTACTCGCCAGATTCCTCGTGCATCTCTTTCAGGCGGCTTTCGTAGAGTTCCATTGAATCGGTCCAAACGGTCAAGATAACATCGCTTTCATCCATTTCATAATACTTGGCCATCTTGATTGCCATAATTGTATTGGCGATGCTGGAGAATCCCAACAGGTCGAGTTGATTGACCAAATCTTGGGGAACATCTTTATCTACCAGGTATTTGTGTCCTTCTGGCTCATTAAACAATCGGGCTAAATTGACCACAGCATTATCATCAATAGCCATAATCATATCGGTGTTGCGCATGTTATGGATCCAGGGCACGTGTTTGTCACCGATACCTTCGATGCGGTGGGCGCCATAACCGTTTTCCATCAAGGTCGGGCACTGCAGCGCTTCACCAGCAACAACCTTGCTGCCAGGGAAGAGTTGTTTCATGTAATCACCGCAGCCCAGGGTTCCAGCGGAACCGGTTGTCAAACATACTCCACGGTATTCATCATTCGGTCCCATCACCTGCTGTAGAACCTCTTCCATCGCGTGGCCGGTGATATCGTAATGCCACAGGTAATTGCCGAACTCATCAAACTGGTTGAATACAAAGATATTGTCTCGTTCGCCTCGCAGCTCCCAGACTTTATCGTAGATCTCCTTTACGTTGCTTTCGGATCCTGGAGTAGCGATCACTTCACCAGCCACTTTCTCCAGCCATTCAAATCGTTCCCGGCTCATACCTTCGGGAAGGATTGCAATCGATTCACAAGCTAATAACGCAGCATCATATGCGCCACCGCGGCAGTAGTTGCCGGTGGAAGGCCAGACAGCCTGGTGATAGGTGGGGTCGAATTGACCAGTGATCAGCGGGGGAACCAGGCAGCCAAAGGTTGCGCCGACTTTGTGGGCTCCAGTGGGGAACCATTTTCCAACCAGGGCAATGATCCTGGCATCAACACCAGTAAAGCTGGAAGGCAATTCAACAAAATTAACGCCGCCATAACCGCCACCTTGCGCCACAGGATCGTTCTTCCATGTGATCCGGAACAGGTTGCGGGAAGTGATGTCCCACAAACCGATCTTTTTAAGCTCTTCCTTGACGCTGTCCGGGATCAGATCCGGGTTCTTCATTTGCGCGAAGGTAGGAATAATGATATTCCGCTCTTTAGCACGCTCAACAGTTCTTTCCAATTGTTTCTTATCTATTCTCAAGTCAATCATTTCTTTTTCCTTTCCATTATGGGTAAATACTGATATTTCAACTTATGAAAACTGATATTATCTAGCCTGTTTTTACTTCACCTCCAAATCATCGCGTACCGTATACAGCGGCCTTCCTTTTGCTTCATCATATAATCTTCCAATGTATTCCCCGATCATGCCTAACGATAACAACTGCACTCCACCCAGAAATAAGACTGCGATTAAGGTAGCTGCCTGCCCCATTAGGAATTGTGATCCAGCCAGGCGCAAAATGATCAGCGCAAGGATAGCAATAAAGCTGATTCCTGTAAAGGTAAAACCCAGGTAGGTGGCAAGTTGAAGTGGGAAGTATGAAAATCCCGTGATTGCATCGCTGGCCAATCGGAACATCTTTTTAATCGGGTATTTAGTTTCCCCTGCTAATCTTTCCGCTCTTTCATACTCAACTCCTGTTTGTCGGAAACCAACCCAAACCGACATACCGCGCAGGAAGCGATGTTTTTCCCGCATTCCACCCATCACATCAACAACTTTGCGGTCCAGCAATCGGAAATCCCCTGTATCCATGGGCAGATTTATGTCTGTGATGCGCTGGATCAAGCGGTAAAAAGCTAATGCAGTGAAAAGCTTAAACCAGGTTTCTCCTTCGCGCTTGGACCGGGTGGCATAAACAACCTCGAATCCTTCTTTCCATTTTTGGATCAAATCCAGAATAACCTCTGGGGGATCCTGCAAGTCGGCATCGATGATAACTACTGCATCTCCCTGGCTGTAATCCAAACCTGCGGTAACAGCAATCTGATGACCAAAATTACGGGCAAATATCACCGGAACAATTTTGTGATCTTTTTTCTTCAACTCCAGAATGGCATCAGTGGATCCATCTGATGAACCATCATCGATCATCACAAATTCCCAGGACTCGCCAGTTGAATCCATCACCTCACATACCCTTGTATACAAAGCCTGGATATTATCGATCTCGTTGTAAATCGGGGCAATGATGGTATAGGTTGGTTTGGAGTTCATAGCAGCTCTGCCTTTCCTGGATACTCCAGGGATCAGCCTTCCAGAAGTTCTTTGAGTTCTTCCAGAGACGGTTTGATTACCGGCGCTTCACCAGCAGCCTGTTTGGCTGCCTTCACATCTTTCAATCCACTTCCAGTATTCATAACCAGGATGGGATCCTCTTCGCTTACAAGTCCTTCCTGAAGGGCAGCTTTCAATCCTGCCAGGGCAGTTGCGCCAGCCGGTTCTGCAAAAATGCCAACTGCACCCAGATCGGAGATCGCTTCCAGGATCTTTTGATCTTCCACTGCGATATAGGCTCCTTCTGTCTGTGTAGCAGCTCGCAGAGCCCGGAGGCCATCACTGGGCATATTCACAGAGATGCTGTCTGCCATGGTGGTTGCCTGCACAGGAATGATCTCTTCTTTTCCTGAAATGTAGGCATTATAGATCGCTGCTGAACCAGTGGATTGGCAGCCAAAAATACGCGGCATAACTTTGATCTGACCAATCTCGTAAAGGTCTTTAAACCCTTTGTGGATTCCAGATATGATATTTCCATCACCAACAGAGACGAACACACACAGGGGCCGGTCCAGCTGGTTTGTGAGCAGCACCTGCTCCCAAATTTCATAAGCCGCTGTCTTTTTCCCTTCAGCCGTGAAAGGATTGTAGCCAGTGTTGCGGTTATACCAGCCAAATTCCTCGGATGCTTCCAGGGATATCTTGCAGGCGGCATCATAATTGTCATCTACCAGGATCACCCGTGCTCCATAGATCAACAGCTGGGCGATTTTTGCAGGCGGTGCAGTTTTGGGCGCAAAGATAACCGATTCCTGATCCACAGCTGCGGCCATACCAGCCAGGGCTGCGCCCGCATTCCCGGTTGAAGCGGTTACAATCACTTCCGCACCAATCTCTTTGGCCCTGGCGACCAGTATTGCACTGGCCCTATCCTTAAATGAAGCTGTCGGGTTGCTGCTTTCATCTTTGATCCACAATTTCTTCAACCCCAGTTTGTCCTTGATCTGGGGTGGGGAAAAGACCGGAGTCCAGCCTGCTGAGCGTAAAGTCGTACCCTCTCCGATCATCTCTTTAACTGGTATCAACGGAAAATAACGCCATAGGGAATGTTCATCCTTCAGGATCAACTCCTCAGTCGACTTTGTCTTTAATGCTTGATAATCCAGCACTACATCCAGTATCCCATTATCCTTCGGGCAGGTATATGTCACCTCGTCCGGTTGATATTCCGTGCCGCAAATTGAACATTTATAACCTGTAAAACTTCCCATAAACTTATACTCCTTCTTTTACACCAGCCATTAATAAACCCAATTTTTCAGGTGTGGCCTCTTCGCGACCAACAATACCCATGATCTGGCCCTCAAAAATCACTGCTATCCGGTCCGCCAAGGCAAAAATCTCATCCAGATCCTCAGAAATAAGCAGAATGGCAGTGCCTGATTTCCGCTCCTCCAATAGACGCTCTCGGACATATTCCATCGCGCCAACATCCAAACCGCGAGTTGGTTGGGCCGCAATGATCACCCTTGGTTCTCTGGACAGCTCGCGGGCAACCACTACTTTCTGGATATTTCCTCCTGACAGACTTTTAGCGGGAGTCTCCTGGGATGGCGTCTTGATCTGGAAATTAGTGATCAGATCAGCACTGTGAGATGCAATGGCTTTCAGGTTGAGAATTCCACCATTGGAAAATGGTTTTTTATGATGTTCTCTCAAGATCAGATTCTCAGCTACAGTAAAATTCTTGATCATACCATCCTTCATCCTTTCCTCAGGAATGTATGATAGCGCTCGGTCAGTTCTATCAATAGGCGGAAGTTTTGTGATATCTGCTCCATCCAGTTCTATCCTACCGCCAGTGATATCTCGCAGTCCTGTTATCACCTCAGCAAGCTCCCGCTGTCCATTTCCCGAAACACCAGCAATACCGAGGATCTCTCCTGAATGGACTTCCAGATTGACATTTTCCAGGCCAGGGGTTCCCCGGTTACTTCGGCATGAGGCATCGATGACTTCAAGCCGGACTTCACCCAATTCCACTTTTTCAATTTCCGGACGGAAATCCACATCCCGGCCAACCATCCAGCGTGCCAGGTCTGCTTTTGTAGCGTCTTTTGTCTGGTAGGTACCTACTTTTCTACCATCTCGCAGCACTGAAACTTTATCGCTGATATCAATTACCTCATGCAATTTATGAGAGATAAAGATCAGTCCATGCCCATCTTTTGCCATATCGCGGATGATCGAGAAGAATTCGTCCACTTCCAGAGGTGTTAAAACAGCGGTAGGTTCATCAAGGATCAGCAGCGCCGCACCGCGATAAAGAGCTTTGATAATTTCCACACGCTGCTGCTGTCCAACAGAAAGCTGCCAGATATATGCACTAGGATCAATAATCAAGCCATAGATCTTTGCTAACTCAAGAATCCTTTCGGAGACTTTATCCAAATCGGTCAATGGCTCCCGGGATGATCTCAATCCCAAAGCGACATTTTCAGCTACCGTGAGTGATTCCACCAGCATAAAATGCTGATGGATCATTCCTATGCCCTGGCTGATCGCATCTGTCGGGGAAAGGATTTCCACCGGTTTATCATTAAGAAGGATTTGTCCTTCATCAGCATGATACAAACCGTAAAGGATTTTCATCAAAGTCGTTTTCCCGGCGCCGTTTTCACCCAGCAAAGCGTGAACTTCCCCTGCATGAACACTGAAATCCACACTTTCATTGGCTAACACACCTGGAAATATTTTTGTGATTTCTCGCATTTCCAAATCGTCAATCCGGGTATGTCCTGAAGGAAGTATATTTGAATCAGCCATAAGAGACCCTTTTTTACTTTTTATTTATGACAAACCGGGATAACAGGATTCCGTCAATCCTGAATTCCAGGCTTTTCACAAACTTCTGTATTACACCCCTTCCCTGCTGATTAAGACAAGGAAGGGGGTATAACATTTACATCAGTTTATCAGAGACTATTACTCACCGAATACAATGGTAATGGAGCCATCAACGATACCTTTAATTGTATCCAATGCCAGGCTCTTTACCTCTGCAGGCAGTTCGTAATCAGCATTAAAGTCCATTACTTCACCGCCATTGGCCAGGTCGATCACAAATGATGTGCCGCCGTAAGTTCCGTCAGCAATCATCTGGACTACCTCTTTCAGGACAACATCCCAGTGATAGACCTGATTGGCAACAACGTTAGCAGGAGCCAATCCGCTCTGGGAAGCCTGGGTACCAAACCACATGGCGCCGCTTTCTTCCGCTACGCCAATAGCACCCACAACCATCTGGGCAGTTCCGGTCAGTCCATCCGCACCAGCTGCCACATGAGTGCTGGCAGCTTCTGACGCCAGGGCGACATCAGAGAAGGAACCAATGTAATTCACATTGACCTGAATATCAGGATTCGTGGCTAATGCGCCAGCGACAAATCCATCCACGTAAAGCTTGGCATCACCGGTTTCGATCGGGCCAACGACACCCAACACACCTGTTTCGGATAAGCTGGCAGCAATCACGCCGTTCACATATCCACCCTCATGGGATGCCGCTTCGTAAGCGAAGATATTGCCAATGCCAAAGGTGTCAACCGTGGTGCCCCAGGCAAAGCTGGTCTCCGGGAAATCAGGGGCGATTTCCTGGAGGGAACTGCCGTACTGCGAACCATGGGCGATCACCAGATCGAATCCCTCAGCCGCATAATCGCGGATAGCTGCTGCAGCGTCATCCACCACAAACATGCCATCTGAGTAGACAAATTCCATTGCGCCTTCACCACCCATCCATTCCTGGACGGATACAAGAGCATCATACATACTCTGGCTGAAAGCCAGGTCATTTATGGAGCTGGGCATCACTACTGCTACCTGGAAAACATCCTCGAATTTCGGAGCCTGCAAACCAACTGCGCCACCGGAGATCTCGGCGATAGTTTCTTCTGCCAGGGCAGCAACATCTGCCGGGATATCGAAGTCGGGATTGAATTCCAGAACCTCTCCACCGTTGGCCAGATCGATCACAAAGGATGTACCACCAAAGGTCCCTTCACCGATCAAATCCATAATCTCATTGAGGACGACATCCCAACGATAAACCTGGTTGGCGACCACTATAGATGGTGCTAGTTCTGTCTGGGAAGCCTGGGTACCAAACCACAGCGCTCCACTTTCTTCAGCAACACCAATCGCACCCACAACCATCTGGGCAGTACCGGTCAATACATCAGCACCGGCGGCAATATGCGTGTTGGCTGCTTCTGCTGCTAGGGCAACGTCAGAGAAAGAGCCAATGTAGTTAACATTCACCTGAACTGTCGGATCTGTTGCTTTTGCTCCGGCCACAAAACCGTCGACATAAAGTTTTGCATCGCCAGTCTCGATCGGGCCAACAACACCCAGAATACCAGTCTTGGAGAGGCTGGCAGCCAGGACGCCATTTACATATCCACCCTGATCAGAAGCTGCTTCATAGGCAAAAATGTTGTCGATACCGAAGGTATCTACGGTTGTGCCCCAGGCAAAGCTGGTTTCCGGGAAGTCAGGAGCAATTTCCTGTAAGGAACTTCCGTATTGGGAACCATGTGCAATCACCAGGTTATAACCTTCTGAGGCGTAATCACGAATCGCTGCTGCAGCATCATCCACTACAAACATGCCATCAGAGTAAACGATTTCCATTGCCTCTTCGCCACCCATTTCACTCTGAATGGTTAACAAAGCATCATACATGCTCTGGCTAAATGCGAGGTCATTGATGGAGCTGGGCATCACTACCGCTACCCGGAAAGGTTCTTTTGTCTCTTCCATGGCCGGTTCTTCGGCACCCGGCTCTTCAACGGCAGGGGCTGGTTCCTGGGTCGTGCAGGCACCCAGCAAAACAGCTAACAAAAGCAATACAGTAACCAGTAGTCTGAACTTCTTCATATTCTTCTCCTTATTTCTGAGAAATAAAATAAACGATTTTGTTGAACAATTATTTTTCCCTGATCACCTCCAAACAAATTTATTTAATCTCCTCGTTCAAATGGTTTTGTAAGCGCGGAAGGTGCCCGCACTCTCGATACGGTCGCAACCAGTACCAGGATTGTCAATATATATGGCATCATTACAGCAATATCAGACGGGATAGGGATCCCTAACACCTGGATCCAGAGCTGGAGGGAGTTTACTAAACTGAACAACAGCGCTCCTGCCAACACTCCCCACGGCCGCCAAGCACCGAAATATACCAGGGCAACCGCGATAAAACCTAACCCGCTAGTCATGTTCTGTTGAAATACGTTTACTAAGGCAATGGACATCGATGCGCCAGCAACTCCTGATAACGTTCCTCCCAGAATAATCGTGAAATATCGGATCCTGGCAACACTCACACCTAAGGAATCTGCTGCTTCAGGATTTTCTCCCACTGCCCGTATCTTCAAACCAAGAGTTGTTTTATTGAGGATGAACCAGGCAACCGGGACCAGTGCAAAGGCAATATAAACCAGGACATTCTGGCGGAAAAAGATCTCTCCCACAACCGGTATGTCACTCAAAAAAGGTATTTGAATCTTGGGAAATCCCTTCACGGTCTCAACGGTGCCCAGAAGTTTCTGGAATAACAGGTCGCTTAATCCCAGGCCAAACAAATAAAACCCGATCCCGCTGATGCCTTGTTCCGCATGCAGATTCACAGTGACAAAGGCCATGGCCAGTCCCATCAGGGCGCCGGCCACCATCGCAGACAAAATTCCTAGCCAGAGGTTCCCTGTTTTAATAGCTACGTAGAACGCGGTGAACGCGCCCATAAGCATTTGTCCATCAACACCAAGGTTCAACACCCCGCTGCGCTGGCCGAATGTTTCACCAATAGCTGCATATAGATAAGGAGTTGCCAGACGAATACCAGATGCCAGAATTCCAACTAAAACGGTCATTGAAAGGAGATCTGAGATCATAATTCCACCTCCTTTTCCTTGCTGGAAGTATCTCCCTGGTCAGTTCTTACTGGAATTATTCCCTCTCCGTCCGGTGAGGCTGCCGCTAACCGTCTCTTCTGCCTGCGGCGCCTCCAGATCTCACTGCTAACCACAAATACTACAACCAATCCGTTTAAGGCAGTTATCAATGCAGAGGGTACTTGCAC
>JAGHAU010000271.1 GCA_021161345.1 Anaerolineales bacterium
AGCCGGAAGAAGAAGCCGAAGAAGAGGCCGAACCGGAAGAAGAAGCCGAAGAAGAGGCCGAGCCGGAAGAAGAAGCCGAAGAAGAGGCCGAGCCGGAAGAAGAAGCCGAAGAAGAATCTCCTCCTGAAGAGGACTAAACAAGAAATAGAAAAGCGCATCTAAACAGATGCGCTTTTTTGTTATTTTGGGTATTTTATAAAATTTACATTAAATTAACATGCTAGCTGCGTTTTTGAAAAGGAATTTGGTAGAATGTCTAAACAAAAATAGTGGGGAATGCTTGTTTATTTCATTTACAGTAATATCCGGGGTTGTCCTGGATAGTTGCGGGAGGTTGTCTTTTGGCTAGCATGGAAAGATTTACCCAACGAGCTCGGCGGGTTTTAAGTTTAGCGCACAAAGAAGCTGAACGGATGAAACATGCCCAAATTGGGACCGAGCACTTATTGATGGGGTTGCTGCTTGACCAGGGAGGTATAGCTGGTCAGGTATTACGCGATCTGGGCCTTGATATTGATAGTGTTTTAACTATTACCGAAAGTATCACGGGTTTTGGAGAATACAGCGGAGATGCCCTGGCATTATCCCGGGGAACCCAGCGGGTACTTGAGTTAGCAGTAGAGGAAGCCCGGAATTTGAGCCACCATTATATTGGTGTCGAGCATATTCTGCTTGGATTGGTTACGTATGGTAAGGGTGTTGCTAATGATGTCTTAGAGCAGCTGGGATTATCAGCTGAACAGATCCGACGTCAGACCTTGCGGGAGATTGAAGAACAGAAAGATAAAGGTAAAACCCAGCGGGAACGCAGACAGATCGGAAAACCAAAACGAGCCAAGGCAAAAAGCACAACTCCTATGGTTGACCAGCTTGCTGTAAACCTGACAGACCTGGCAGAGGATGGAAAACTGGATCCGGTGATCGGACGGGAAAAGGAAATTGAACGAGTGGTCCAGATCCTGGCCCGCCGGACAAAGAATAACCCGGCTCTGATCGGTGAACCAGGGGTTGGCAAGACCGCTATCGTGGAAGGCCTGACCCAAAGAATAGCTGATGGTGAGGTTCCGGCCCCATTATTGGGTAAAAGGGTTCTGCAGCTGGACCTGGGATCGGTAGTTGCCGGCACCATGTACCGCGGACAGTTCGAGGAACGTATGAAGAGGGTGATCTCTGAACTTAAACAGTCCGATGCCATACTATTCATTGACGAACTCCACATGCTGGTTGGCGCCGGATCTGCTGGCTCCGCTATGGACGCCGCCAATATCCTTAAACCAGCTCTCTCTCGTGGAGAATTGCAGGTAGTGGGAGCCACAACCCTGGATGAGTATCGTAAACATATTGAAAGTGATGCGGCTCTGGAACGACGTTTTCAGCCTATCACTGTTGATGAGCCAACCCAGGAAGAAACCATTAAGATCCTGCAGGGCATTCGCCCAGCTTACGAGGATCATCACCAGTTAAAGATATCTGATGAAGCATTGAAAGCGGCCACAGACCTATCGTCCCGTTATGTTTCCGATCGTTTCCTGCCCGATAAAGCTATAGACTTGATCGACGAAGCCTCTTCCCGGGTTAGAATGTTCAAGAACCCTATCGGTGATGAAGCCAAAGAAGTTGTTCATAAACTTCGTGCTGTCCGCAAGGAAATGAAGGCTTCAGATGAAAAACAAGCGCAATTCACAGATCTCGAGACCCTTCAAAAATCTTTGGAAGAAAAACTCGAGGAACTCAAAGCAGCCTGGGACCGTGACAGCAGTCCGACGGTAACTATTGAGGATATAGCGGAGATCGTCTCGATGTGGACAGGCATTCCGGTAATGGAACTGGCAGAAGAAGAATCTGATCGTCTGATGCACATGGAAGAGGAATTACATAAACACATCATCGGACAGGACGAGGCCATAGAGAAGATTTCCAAGTCGGTTCGGCGTTCTCGAGCGGGATTGAAGGATCCCAAACGCCCGGTAGGCTCATTTATTTTCCTAGGGCCGACCGGAGTGGGAAAGACTGAACTTACCAAAGCCCTGGCCAAATTCATGTTTGGCAGTGAAGATGCTTTGATCCATCTGGATATGTCGGAATTCATGGAACGGCATAGCGTCAGCCGGCTGGTTGGCGCGCCTCCTGGATATATTGGCTATGATGATGCCGGCCAGCTTACTGAGGCCATTCGCAGACGACCCTACTCAATTGTGGTTTTTGATGAGATAGAAAAAGCTCACCAGGAAGCCCATAATATGCTGCTGCAGATCATGGAAGAAGGGCATATCACTGATGCGAGGGGCAGAACGGTTGATTTCCGCAATGCCTTAATAATCATGACCTCCAATATCGGCGCGGAACTGATCCAGAATAATGCCTCGATCGGATTTGATTTGGCTTCAGATGAAGAACAATCCCGAAAACGGGATTACGATGACATGCGGCGCAAACTGCTGAAATCCCTCAAGCATACCTTCCGCCCTGAATTCATCAACCGTGTGGATTCAGTGGTTGTTTTCCACGCCCTGAGCAAAGACCACATCAGGGAAATCGTGAATCTGGAGCTGAACAAAGTCCGCGAACGTTTGGCGGAAAAGAACCTCCAGCTGGAAATCACCCCTGAGGGTATTGAGATGCTGGTGAAAATGGGCTACAACCCGGAGATGGGCGCCCGCCCGCTCCGCCGGGCGATCCAGGAAAAGATCGAGAATCAGCTTTCTGATGCGGTCCTTTCCGGTCAGTTCAGCAGTGGAGACATCGTGCTGGTGGAAGCTGCTCTTGGCGAGGATGAGGATGAGGATGAAGGCGAGATTATTCTGACCAAGGGAGATCCAAAGATTTACGGGAAACCCTTCCTGACCGAGGAAGAGGATGAACCAGTGGCAGTAGGATGAAATAATGTCAATTTAACACTAAAAGCTCCCGGAGACGGGAGCTTTTTTTATTCCATAGGAGGATGCGGGATCCTTTACTTATGGGACAGAGTCCTTTCAAAAGGACGCTGTCCCTATTATTCTAATAACTCCAAAACCTGGGCACTGTGTTTGGCCGGGGATACTTTCTGGAATACCTCCTGGATGGTTCCCTCTGGATCGATCAGGTAAGTTGTCCGGTGAACGCCATCATATTCTTTCCCGAAGCTCTTTTTGAGACCCCAGACTTGATATGACTCACAGACCTGATGGTTTTCATCAGCCAGTAAAGTAAAAGGCAGCTGGTATTTTTCCTGGAACTTCTTGTGGGAAGCAGGCGTGTCCGGGCTGACCCCCAGGATCACTACATTGGCGTTTTGATAGCTGCTGTAATCGTCCCTGAAATTGCAGGCTTCAGTGGTGCAGCCAGGGGTGTCATCCTTGGGATAGAAATAGAGCAGAATGTGCTGTCCGAAATAATCCTTTAGATTATGGATATCTCCATTCTCATCCGGAAGGTTGAAATCAGGCGCTTTTTCTCCAACTGATAAGTACATTTTTTTCCTTATATTAATCATCACAAGGAAGTGTATTCCCAAAAACTGAAGATGTCATGGGCGCTGATCGCTTTAACTTCATCCCCGTGTTCTTCCAGTATCTTCCGCAAACGGGGCATATGGTCTCCCAAAATCCGGTTCGCTAACGATTTGGGTAGGATATTTAGTTTTTGGACTGATTTGTCCCTGTTGTGCAGATCCGCGCCGCGGTAGAAGGGGGAAGCTGCGTCTCCGCAATGCAGCAGCCAGCTCCCGGGTTTTCCAATCGCTACCCCACAGTGTCCCCGTGTGTGACCGTGAAGGGGGATGAACAGGAAATCATATTCTGGAGTCTCCAATATTGGAATGGCTTCCAGTCCAAACCAATCTACCATAGATTCCTTGTGCCTGACCCAGCGCGGTTGATGATCCCAGTGATACTGGATGTAAGCGAATTCCATAAACCCCTTTGGATTTTGAATTGCCTGATATTCCGTGGCGTGGACGTGCACCTCCGCCCAGGGGAAATCCGCCAATCCCCAAGCATGATCGATGTGAAGATGGGTCTGAATGATATATTTTACATCTTTTGGTTTATACCCTAGGGCTTGAACCTGGAAGATGGCAGTCTCTTCGAGATTGCGGGGAACGCCCATCCAATTTAGAAAAAAGTTCATTTTCCTGGAAGGGTTATTATAATCCCGCGTGCCGAATCCTGTATCCACCAACACCAGTCCCTGGCTGGTTTCTACCAGCAGGCAGTAGACTATGGATTGTACGTCGGGAAAGGGAGGTTTTAATGACCCGCAGTTCAGGTGATGGATTCTTATGATACCTCCTCAGAAAAATTCTCTGCCCGACGAATCCGCTTGCTGAGTGCGGGATGGGAACGCAGCAGGAATTCTACCCAGGGTTCGGGATCCACTTCGGCCAGATTCTGATTGCTGAGCCGGGTTAAAGCAGATTTGTATGCTTCAGATTTACCGGTGATCTGGAGGGCAAATTCGTCTGCTAGATTTTCCCGCCAGCGGCTGAAGGCATTGCTGACCGGCATAGTAAATAATCCATAAAGACCTAAAAGGAGGACGAATAACGGCAATGCGGCGATATCAGAAACGGATCCAAAACCGAAACAGGAAACTCCCCAGATCAAGCCCAGTGAAGTCAGGTACAGTCCTCCCAAAGTGAGAATAGTTTGAAATCCCATACCAAGGGGAATATCATGATTTCTCTGGTGACCTAATTCATGGGCGAGTACAGTTTCTATTTCATTGGTCTGGAAATCATCCAGCAGTGTATCACTCAGGATAATGCGCCTCGTATTTCCCAATCCTGTCAATCCAGCATTGGCAGCCTTGGTTCTTTTGCTCATGTCAAAACGGTACACCCCGTTCACATCTGTGCCGGATTTAGCTGCCAGGGCTAACAGACGTTCTGTCAGGTCCTGATATTCATCCTCCAGGGGAGTGAACTTATAAAAGATCGGGAAAAGCAGCACTGGCGCCAGGTTGGCCAGCAGAACATTGAATATCAGAAGAATCCCGGCTGTCCAGAGCCACCAACTTTCTGGAGCCGTTCGCAGGACTAAATAGATGATTTCTAGGAATCCCCCGCCCAATACAGCAGAGATCCCAAGATTCTTGATCAGGTCAACAATCCAGCCTTTCAGGTCCTGATTGGATTGTTGAAAACGATGGGGAAGGACATACCCAGTGTAATACGATAAGGGAAGGTCCAGGATTGAAAATGCGGCGCCGAATATCCCACCATAGGCCAATACAGCTATCCAGGGATTCCGGGTCCAGCTGAAGATCCAGCCCCTCAGCAGGCTAGACCAGTCCAACAGCAGCCAGGCCAGGAGCAGGATCGCGCCCAACAGCAGATCAAGTAGCATATATCTGCGGCGAATCCTGGCGTATTCTTTGGCAAGTTTTTGCCGTTCTGGATCCAGGGTGGATAACACGTTTTTTCCTTCCGGGCTATTTTCTGTCATAATCCTGATCTTGATAATTTATTGATCGACCACAAAACTATTATAAGGGATTCTTGCTATTCACTCCCCGGCACATTACCCTGACCATCCTGAATTACAGATTATTTTTATCAACCCCGATTGACCTCTAACCATACTATGTACAGAATTGAAAAGCACATTTTCAGAGGACAAAAACACGTATATAATAAATGACAATGGCTCAGGATGGAAAAATTACCTTATATGCGCTGGATTGCGGGACGGTGAATTGGCGCCTGTACCGCATGGAGTACCATTATGATGGTACTAAGGCGCAGCATGTCACCAGTCCATTATCCTCCCCCCTGGCCAATTTCTCTGATCGTAAGCTTCCTGCAGTTCTTACATTAACGCCGGATGGGACAGATCTGGAAGATATCGGCGAGACAGCCCTGAATTTTCTTGAAGACACTGATATTAGGACACGGGTAAGGGAGTTCTTTAAACCCTCTATTGGAAACCACCTTGTCGATAATCCGTCCCCTCATCAGCTACGCTACAGCCATTTTAAAGCGCTGCTTTATACCAGGCTGCTGTTGAGAAAACTGATCGAGCAGATACGGGAAGAAAAATATAACTCTGGTCCACTTGATGATCAAATCCATTTTTCGATAGCCTACCCGGATCGCTGGCGAACGGAGTTTGACGGTAAGATCTTTGAGGATTTTTATCATGTAATACTGGAATGTTTTCCTCCGGCGATCGCCGATCGGGTTCATTTTGTGCCTGAATCTGAAGGGGTGATCCTCGGCTTGAGGGACCAATCTTTGCTGGAGCGATTCCACTCTGAAGATATCAATCTGATCATCGATGTAGGCGGCAGCAACACTACGATCTACGCCAGGAAATATAACGCTGAGACAGGCGCGCTGATAAATATTGACCGCTATGAGGAACCTTTTGGCGGAGGTTTGTATGATGCCCTGCTGGCACAATACCTTTCAAATGATCTGAAGATCCCGTCCAGGGTTTTGTCTGGCGACCCGGCAGCTTTCATGACCTTGCGGATCTGGGGTCAGCTGATCAAAGAATCCCTCAGCCGTGAGATCCTTGGTGAACCGGAAATTGTAACAGCTTTATCCGGTCAGCAAGCACTGACGCTGGTGATGAATAATGGACAGGTTTTTAGACAAAATAAGAAATTGACCCCGAGCGAATTTGCTCAGTTATGCTTGCCGCTGGATCAAGCGTTCCAAGATGTTTTAACCCGCGGGCTGGAGGAAATGGAAATTGATGATGAGGTAATCGGCAGGGTGATCCTGCTTGGTGGCGGAACCAGGGTGCCGGGAATTCTCAAAGGAATTGAGGATCGTTTTGGTGATAAATTGATCTACCCTCCAAATCCAGAAGAAGTCATTGTCAGGGGGATTGGATTGGCGTTCACCTCGTCTCTACCGGAACGCGAAGAGGAAGAAAAGAAACACATCCCGGAGAAAAAAACAGGCTGGCGCCTGATTCGCGAAAGCGGTGAGATCGTGAATGTCAAGAAAGAGATCTTAATTGCAGGGAGAAGCCAGCAATCTGATATTTTACTGGACAGCAAGAAATGCTCCCGCACCCATGCCTTGATCCGGCTAGAAGGAAATGCCCTAACACTGATCGATCTGAGAAGTAAAAATGGGACTTTTGTAAATGATATCCAACTAAACCCCAATTCTGGCCAACATCTCAGAGCAGGGGATGAACTGCGATTTGGCGACCAGAGATTCTTCCTGGAATAGCAAGCTGTGTTTAAATTTAAAACCCCGGAGATAAATTCACTCCGGGGTCTTTTTTTTAGGGGGGGGTAAGGACTAGATCCAACCCTGATTTTTGCAGAACTCGGTCAACCAGGGGATCTCGAACCATTCTCCCTGATAGGCTTTGATAGCTGGGTAAATTGTAACCAGGCCCAGGATGGGAGTAATACAAGATAATACAACAGTTATTACCAGAAGTGAGCTTAAAATTCCGATGATAATATTGGCGCCAATCGATTGAACGGCATGGAAACGGACAAAAGGCTGATCCTTCTGGGGTTCAATTAGAAGTGCAATTATGGCCAGCACTACACCAAGCCAGGGTATCCAGCTCAGCATGGCCCATAATTTATCATCATCGCTAACTTCTATGTCAGCATAGGGGGCATTGGTAATCTCTTCAGTCATTTATTGCTCCTTTTTTATATTCCTGTTATCTCTTTATTGTACTTCTTTTAACAGAAAACTAACTGATTAGTTGCTCAAACATCAATATCTTATTGAGGTTCGCTCAAGATGTATTCAACCAAGGCGTTGATCTCATCCGTTGATAACCGGTTTCCCCAGACCGGCATAGGCCCAGAGCCGTTTGTTATTGTATTTTTATATGAGGCAGGATCTTTGGTCAGAACATCTGGAAGCAAGGCGGGGCCTCTGCCACCTCCCCGATCTTCTCCATGGCATCCTGAACAACGCTGAGAGAAGATATCGGCTGCGTTTATCGATGTTGTTCCTTCATCAGTATCAGAGTCAGTAGCGGCATCAGCATCAGTATCATCGTCATGGCCTTCTGCAGTGTCGGTGTCTGTATCCTCGGGAGCTCCCTGAGATATCTCATTCCCTGGAACTGTTGTCGGAACTTCAGCAGCTCCTGCGCAAGCCGCAAGCGCAAGAACCAAAATACCTGCTACAAGAATAAAAAACCATTTTCTGCTCATGGCACACTCCTTTTTCACCAATAAATCTAATTAATACTATACTCTAAAAAGAGCATGCCTTAAGTATGATAATCAATATTTAACATCAATCAAATCGATTTCTTCCTGTGACATCCATATCATGTACAATATTCTATGCGGAAACTGTCACCCAAATAAGCAGGTATTATGCGAAGAATATCGTCTTCAATGACTGTCAGAATCCAGGCCTTACAGGAAAATCGCTATCTATCCGGTTTGAATGACGAGATCCTGCGCCACCTGGCTGAAAACACCAGATTGATCGTCTATGACGCTGGCGAAACCATCATTCACGAGGGCCAATCCTGCCAGGGCCTGAATATCGTTGAATCAGGCCGGGTTAAGATCTATAAATATTCTTCTACTGGCAGGGAAATGATCATAAATGTCCTGGACAAGGGGGAATCTTTTAACGAGGTGTCTGTTTTCGATCAAAAGGAAAACCCGGTAAATGCCAGCGCGGTGCTCAGCACTCGAACCTGGTTGATATCTGCAGATGTGCTCCGCAAAGTGATCGCGGAACATCCTCGAGCCAGCCAGCAGATCATCATCAACCTATCAAAAAATTTGAGGATGCTTGTTGGTAAAGTGGCAGAATTATCCTTCTATACTGTGACAGCTCGTTTGGCCCGTTTATTGCGGGAACTCCCCGAAGCTCAACTGGCAGGCAGCGGTCCCTCCCGCTTGACCCAGGATGATCTGGCAGCCCGCATCGGAACGGTACGTGAAGTGGTCGCCAGATCCCTGAAAGAGCTGGAAAGAGTGGGCGCAATTAATATTGAGCGGGGAAAGATCACAATATTAAACCAGGACAAACTGATCGATTGGGAGTAAACAACTCAGCCCTAACAGTGCTCCCTGTTAATCAAAAAGAAAGAAAAAGACCGCCGAATTGTTCCAGCGGTCTTTTTGTCTTTTAGACCTTACTTCAGTTTTGTTATAAATTATAGTAGTTCTTATCTGAAAGAAAAGCCGTAAACAAAAGCACTGGTCATCAACAACAACAGAGCTGGCAGGACAGTTAATATCATTTTTTGGGAAAGGATCGGTTTACCGGCTTTAAGAAATGCCAGGAGTAACCCCCCCACACCAATTAGAGCTCCAGCTACGCCAACTAGAAAATAGCCTCCAGATACTTTTCCTTGAATACTTAGGATGATGGGAAGGAAAGTGATCAGGGATCCAGCGATGCCATGCGTTAAGGCCAGAATTATCGTAGCTGTTTTACCTTCGGCTGTATAACGGGTGATAGCGATTGCCGCAAAGCCAAGGATGGCAAAGATTAGATACGGGGTCGTGAATTGGGGCAGATGTTCTGCTACCAGGCCCAGGGAGATGCTGAGGGGGATCAGAGTGGAGACGATGACCACGATCTGGATTTCCAATCCCTCAAAGCCCAGGATGATCAGCAGTAAGCCGGCAACCAGCAGTACACCAAATCCTACCGTGTAACTCCAGGTTGACAGAGTATTAAGA
>JAGHAU010000258.1 GCA_021161345.1 Anaerolineales bacterium
CGGGGATCTAATCGCTTTACGCCTTACGCTTTACGACTTACCGTTTTTCCTTCCGGGCCCACTTTTTAGCACATTTTTCTCATTTTTACTCCCAAAATTAAATGCAAATTAGTACCGTACAGGATAGGGGCTTTTATCCCGTAGGTTCAGCTTGCTGGTTCGAATCCTAACGGGCATAAGAAGAACAAGCATCTTTTGTACTGGGAGGGCTTGTTTTTTGATTGAATATTGGATTATGATAAGTGTAGTTGTCAGAACCAAGTGATGAATAATACTTATCCTTCTATCCTTCATCTTTTCAGAGAACATCCCATGCAGTTAAATCGCATCTAGAAATGTTTACCTTACGTAGGTCACGTATATTCTAAATGAAGGAGGATATTGTCATGATATCCAAAGATCCTTTTATTGGACTAGAGCCTGTCGTTTTATGGAAACACTTCGCAGAAATTGTCAGTATCCCCAGGCCAGGAGGTCAGGAGGATGCAATTAAAGAATGGCTTGCGAATTGGGCTGACAAGAACAACTTTTTACATCGCCGCGACAACGCCGGAAATATATGTATCTATGTGCCCGCATCTAAGGGATTGGACAATTCACGCACAATAGCGCTTCAAACCCACCTTGATATGGTTTGTATTTCTGCTGAAAAAAGCTCCAGCGATCCTGGATCTGGAAAGATTGATGTCATCCGCGATGGGGATTGGATTGTAGCTCCTGAATCAACGCTGGGCGCAGATAACGGGATAGGTATAACTGCGGTAATGGCCCTTGCCGAAAGTAATGACTTACTCCATGGACCACTGGAGCTCCTATTTACAGTTGAGGAAGAAACGACATTTAAAGGAGCAATTGAGCTGGACCCCAGCATGATCATGGCAGATGTGATGCTTAACCTTGACGCAGAGAGCGGAGAATTGATCATCGGATCCGCCGGAGGTATAGAATCTGTCATTCGGTGGCCAGTCCCCACTAAACCAATACCCGAGGATTGGACTGTATTTAATATCTCTCTTACAGGTCTCTGTGGTGGGCATTCTGGTATCGATATTGAAAAGAATCGCCTTAATGGAATCAAGGGTATAGTCTGGCTTATTCAGAAAATAAAAGACGAGGTTCCAATCTGCCTTTGCGAGATTTCAGGTGGTGATGCCTATAATGCCATACCCATACACTCAGAAACAATTATCTCGATCCCACCAACTGAGATCCATAAATTTGAAGAAATAATTGCTTCCACTTCCGAGGACCTTGCTCGTCAATTCTCTCATACTGATCCTGACCTTACTTTATCAAAAACCATTATAGACAACCTGGGAATCAGGTGCTGGAGCGATGAGCTCTGTAATCGACTGGTCGATTTACTATCCACTATCCCTTCCGGCGTGATTGCGATGGAACAAACATCACCCCATCTGGTAGAAACCTCCAACAACCTGGGTGTTCTGGAAGTAAGGGATAATACTTTGGGCATTGTCTGCTTTACTAGGTCCTCTGTTTGGGATGCTCAAGAGCAAGTTGCAGCGTCCATTGAATCCGCTTCGCGTTTGGCTGGCGCTGAATTCATACCTGATCCAAATAAAACTCCTCCCTGGCGCATACCATATCACTCCTCTCTCCTGATTATCGCCCAGGCTTCGTATCGGGATCTGTTTCAGCGAGAGCCTCCCTTGGCTACAATACATGGAGGCCTCGAATGTGGAACCATCCAGGAACATTTCCCAGAGTTGGACGTCATCTCTCTGGGCCCTGTCATCCAAAATGCTCATAAACCAGGTGAGCGAGTCAGTATATCCTCCACGGCAGAATTCTATGAACTTCTATCAGAAATTATCAAGAGATTATCAAGCTAAGGTGGAATGCGTAATCACATACGCGTTACCCAACTCGTTATAGCCTAATATATTAAATGGGCAGTTTAAATCCTGATGCAGCGGAAGCTGGGGGTTTCACCGCGGATCTCATCCGTTAGTAGTCAAATATAGAATAATGTAGCCGGGTTGGAATAAAGCCGTTATCCGCCAGGTCACGAGCCATCTTCATATTTATGCCTAAATAATTCCCGGTGCTTATCTTGTTATCCTGCATAGAAAGTTAATCAACGTTTTACGGTTTAAAATGATGGAAATGGTTAGAGTTGAAACGGTATAATTCAGAGAATATTCTATCTAAGGAGAAATATACATAATGGACACAACGATACTTATCGGTTTGATTTTATTTACATTTGCTTTACTCGTTTACTCAATCGCGACATGGGCTGGTGTGATATCTGGAAACTTGAAAAAATGGCACTTGATATTATTCTGGATCGGTTTTATAGCAGATCTATCAGGAACATTGGCTATTGGTTCGGTTTATGGCAAGTTTGTGCAGAATACACATAGCTATTTAGGCGCAATTGCTTTACTAGCCGTATTAGCACAGAATATCGCAGCAACGATAATACTGCTAAAAGTAAATACAAAGTGGATACCTACTTTTCCTAAAAAAATCAGCTTGCCGGTTTGGGCGATTTGGACGGCATCATATATTGCAGGTTTAATACTTTCTGGAGGAAGTCGCTAATAAAGTGGCTTTTTCAAATCAAAGCGCAGAAATATATTTTTAACATATCTGCATTTTGTAAATATTCCCAGTCAGAATTCGTGAAATTGAACTGGTTTGAGATAGTATTTGTAGCTCAAGAGTTGCCCAACTCCCGTTTGCAGGCGACTCGGCTACACCTCAGGGGAAGCAACGCGATTATTCAGGTTTGACGTCTTGCAAAGAATGATTCGGGTAGTGAACACTAAACACCTGAAACAACCATTATCGTTCTACGCATAACTACAGCCGGTTAGGAATAATGCCGTTATCCGCCACCGTAGAGCACGCTGTGCGGGTCCCTCAGCTCTTGACCTCGGGATTCAAGGCGAAAAGGGATCATATCCCGCCATCGCCTGATCCATGTGCAAGAGCACACGGGATAGCGATGGCTTACTGGAACTCTCCCTCGCTCTTAAATCCTGCCGGGCCCACTGCCGTGAACTCTTAATCAATAGCAATAGTTGATTGATTTCCACATTAAAAAACCGCCCTGTCGGGCGGTTTTGGCTTTCTGGTTTGAATTGATTGTCTAAGCTTCTTCTTTGGCAGCTTGCTTGCTTTCCTTTCTGGCTTTGATGACTTCCAGAACGGGCGGAATAAACGATATAAAGATAATCGCGAAGATCACCAGCTCGAAATTCTTTTTCACAAACTCGATATTGCCAAAAAAGTATCCCAGGAATGTGAAGGTCGCCACCCAGGCGATGCCTCCAACAATATTGTAGGCAATAAATTTGCGGTACTTCATCGTGCCAATGCCTGCCACAAAAGGAGCGAAAGTGCGGATGATAGGTATAAAACGGGCCAGGATAATTGTCTTTCCTCCGTGTTTCTCATAGAATGCCTGGGTTTTATCCAGGTGCTCTTGTTTCAGGAATTTGATCTCCCCACTAAATGCCTTGGGGCCGATGTAATGGCCGATGGAATAATTGACCGTGTCCCCCAGGATGGCAGCTGCAGTCAACAATAGGAACAAATAAAGGGGGTTTAGAGAGCCCAGCGCGGCAAAGGTGCCCGCTGCAAATAACAAGGAGTCACCCGGCAGGAACGGTGTGACCACAAACCCGGTTTCCATAAAGATCACAAAGAACAGGATGCCATAAGTCCAAACGCCATAGTTGGAGATGATCTCATTCAGATGCACATCCATGTGCAGGATAAAATCAATTAAAAAATTAATTACTTCCATAAATCCTCTCTTTTCTGTTTAATCCTGCGCAATTATAGCATGCCGCAAGAGTGAATTTGCCCGAACTAATCCAACTATACTGCCCAGCGCCAGCAGAATCAAACCCGCGGGTGCAAATCTGGCAAAATTCACATAGAACGGACTGATCTGATCCTGGTAAGCTGGGAATTCAGCCAGGGCATTGAAGATATTCAGACCGTTCCAGGCGCCATGTAAAGACACAGCCGCCAGAAAACTTCCTGCCAGCCGAAAATATTTTTTCTCTGTCCAGGCAGATGCCAGTCCCCAACCGACCAGGCCGGTGGTCAGGATATGAATAGCGGCTGTACCCAGGCGGGAGATCATCACAAAAGTCCAGGTGTCAGCACCGGCGCCAATCGTCAGATTCTCAAATAGGGCATAGCCTGCTCCCGCCGTGGCTCCGATCATAAATCCCTCCCAGGGCTGCAGTTTTCGTCCCAACAAGAAATAAACCGCTATCGGTTTCAGAAGCTCTTCCACCAGTGGGATGAGAAGGGAAAAATAAAAGAATATTGTTCCAGTCACTTCAGGGCGGGCTACAAATTCGCCAACCCATCTTGCCGGGACCTCGGAGCCAGGGGAGGATTCGTATACTAAGTTCATCAAATACAGAATGTCCTGCTCTAAATCTGGCCGGGTCTGGATCAGGATCAGCCAGAATATTCCAATCATGATCAGCAAGGCGATCTCAATCACAAAAGTGATTGCCGGAGTCAGGGTCAACCCCGCCCCAAATGCTCCCCAATTTCGCTGTGCGCTTCTATCTGGAAACTTCCTTCGCCCAAGGTTAAGGACCCAGAAAATGCTGGCTCCGTTGGCCAATACATGGATCACTGGCAGCAATATATAGCCCCAGGCGGGACCAGTTTGAATCAAATAACCAAACAGGATAGGAATTGGGAAAAAATAGGCCAGCCAGACCATTTTGTCCCATTGGGCTGAGATTGGCGGTCTATTTCCAAATAACCGCCTCCCGGAATAGATAGTTGAAGGAATCAGCAGGATCCCGGCAAAACCCAGTCCGGCTGCAAACAGCAGGGAAGAAACCACCTGGGTATCTGAAAAACCCAGATCACTGGATGCTCCTCCCAGTAAAACTGTAATAATACTGATCAGTGAAATAAGAAAAAGGAACAAAACCGCACTAAGGCTGAACGCAAATTGTCCTGCGTTCAGCCAATTAAAACCCTTAGATTGAGGGGAGTGTTCCACTGGCGATCTTTCTACTACAGCGGAAGCCCCTTCGATTGATATATCCTTATTGTTTTTCAATTGTGACGCTGATTATCAGATCTCCTGGCGGCAGGTCAACTCCCTCTTGGGGATCCCTGGGAGTAATTGCCTGGACAACTTCCATTCCTTTCGTAACTTCTCCAAAGATCGTATACCCGCCGTTGAGGCTAGGCGCTGGGGCGTAGGTGATGAAGAACTGGCTCCCGTTGCTCTCAGGACCAGAATTTGCCATAGCCACCAGGCCGGCGCGGTCAAAGACCAACTCGTCTGTGACTTCGTTGCCGAATCGGTATCCGGGGTTGCCGAATCCCGTTCCGCTGGGATCTCCTGTCTGGGCTACAAAACCGGGCAGAACCCGGTGGAAAGTGATTCCATCAAACCAGCCATTATCAGCCAGGTAAACAAAACTATTCACTGCCAGGGGAGCCTGATCAGCGAAAAGCTCGATCACAATACTTCCCTGATCAGTCTCAACAGTCGCCAGGTATATCGCTTCCTGGTCAATTGTTAGCGGTGGACAGGCCGTATACTGCATTTCCTCCATCTTGATCAACTCTACGTAAGCAATGAGAGTCTGCGGATCACCTTGGGCTTCGTACTGGCTGTTGATCTTGATATACGGGGTTCCTGGGATGCCTAATGATTGGCCATCGATCCAGGAGGCTTCTGCCATGGTAACGATGGCTTCACTGTTATAGTCAGATTCAAACTGGACCGGATCCAGTCCCAATTCACTCGCAACATCCACGACCCAGGCTTCAAAATCCTCGATCGAATAACTCGACCAGGCGGCCTGGGTTTCATAAAGCAAATCGTGAAAAGCCCAAAAGGCATCTTTGCTCTGCAACCCAGCGGCCTCGACTGCCTGGGCAGCCGGGATAGCTTTGTCATGGATGCTTGCCAGCGGGAAATGACGGTAAACCACACGCACATCATCCGGGTATTTTTCCATGAGCAACTTCAGGTTTTCAGATGCGACTGAACAATAGGGACACTGGAAATCCGCGTATTCAATGATAGTAATCGCAGCATCCTCCGGTCCTTTGATCCAATCAGTTTCAGGGTCCGCTGAAAAAACTGCAAGATCTTCTGCACTGGGTTCAGGGCGGGGCGGATTGGGAATACAAGTAGGCGGAGGAGGCGGACCTTCAGCCTCTACTGAGCTGACGTCAAGCGAAGCTGCGGGTTGTTCAGTCGGCTGGACTGGCTCGGTTTGAATAACTTCGGCAGCAGCGCACGCTCCCATCAGGGCACTTAAAATCACAACGAATAAAATTAGGATAAGTTTCTTCACAAATCCTCCTCGGATTATATGCTCCCAAAATTGTACCAATAATCCCCCTCCCTTATTACATATTTTCGTTTCTAATAAAAGTATTAAGGCCGATTCAATCCTGCTGAGGGAATTCAAAGAGAGCTTCAAACTGGTCCATGCGCCATTTCCAGGCCACCAATCTCATGAATTCTCGATAGGATGGTGTTTGTTGTTTTAGCTTCCTGAGCTCAGCACCCAGATCCACACCTTCTTCTCCAGCAGCTCCCCCTGGTTCTGCTGCATAAGATCCATGGAAAGCAAAATAGGCCTGGTTCAATCTGCGGATCAGATAGCCATTCTCCCAGAAAAAGATTCTTCTTGATTCCATATAATTTTCAGCATCAGTGATCTTGCCCTCTGCAAGCAGGCTATCTACCTCAAGGCGGGTGATATGCATTTCTGCCCGGAAATCAAAAACCTCTTCCGGAGAAGGTTCTGTCTCCACAATACTCTCCTGGGGGGGCGAATCTTCTCCGGATACCAGCTCTGGTTCAGGGGGCAAGTGTTCGGGATAATACAGTTCAAATGTCTTGCTCTGGATAGCATCTGCGGATAGATCGGCAATCGTCTCATTAATTGTGGTTATTTCCGGGCTTGTTCCGTAAAACATACCGAGGGGGCGCAGCGTCAGATAATTGTGAGTCCATTCATGGCTGGCAACATGGATCAGCCAATCCAGATTGCCAGTTTCTATGATCATAGAGGGGTATAAACCCACTCCCCCGATGCCCACTATCAGAGCTGACAAATCCAAATTATTCTCAATCTCTTCTTCTAAACTGATGATCTGATCCAGTGTTAAACCCCTGACAAGCATCATGTTGGCTGCCTGGCGGATCTCGTCCCGGGGAGAAACGATCAGGGCATAGGAATCTGGTTCTGACTTATACAGGACCGGCGGAAAAAGCTGTCCTCCAAATGCCAGGTCCAGATCCACCAGGGCGCTGTTAAGCTGATCCTGGAGGACCTGTTCGACAAAAGGAGCCAGTTCGATCCGCAAGGTATCTTTTTGGTTCAATTCAGCCCGCAGGCTGGATTCCCTCTGCTCCCGGTTCTCCTGATTTGGATCAGAAAGAAGATTGGCAAGCTCTGCCTGCAGGGTAGATACTTCATTCCTTAAATCCAGATATTCTAGGACCAACTCACGTTTTTCCTGATGAGGGAGATAATGATCTACTTTGAAAGTCGATTGAACCAGCTTTCTGACCATCGCTGAAACTGTCCAGGTCACATAATCAAACTCATAAACCCTCGAATAGGCGCGAATCTGTTCCAATTCTTTGGCTGGATCAACAACAGCACCGTTAATAGGCAAGATCAAGATCAGCACGATCAACAAGTTAATGACGATGTTATGACGATGACTGATTTGTTTCATATTGTATAAGGCGCTTTTTTAGCCTGGATACTCTGAGCGCTGTCGACCTGGTCTGCCAGGATCATTTCACCCAGCTGGTCTCCAAACACAGTCAATGCCGGAATCCTGTCAGGATCATCCATGGGATATGAACCATCCAGATCAACCTGGAATCTCCTGAAATCCAGCTCCGGAAAGAAGGTCTCCACCAGGTGAACTTGCTGATCATCCGAAGATTCCTGGAAAGCTCCCAAAACCGGGGCGATCCAGTGCCAGGGCCAGAATTTCCGGATCTGTTCAGGCCGAAGGGTATGAGGTTCGCGTCCTGTTCCCAGACTGATCAGAGTGGTTTCGGCCGGATCCCAACCCAGAACAAACTGGGCCTCATAAGCAGCCACATAACAAGGATTATGATAGGACCCTACCCCACCATCGACATATCGACCTTCAACTGGCGGGAAGAAGGACGGTACAGAGGAAGATGCCAGGACTGCCTTTACTACCGGCCATTGATCATAACCCCTGGAAAGGTTGAAAGGTTTTATAAAAAGAGTTTGATTATCAACCAGGTCAAAGACAGGTATTACCAGGTCAATGGGCTGATCGGTAAACCAGAAATCCCCCATAACCTTGCCGGCCATCCGGGATTCCAAAGCTTCCTCAAGAGGTTCGAGCGGATAACGGTAGCGCGTAAGCGGCCAGAAAGTCGAACGCCAGGTTTTTTTGAAAATAACTGGTCCCATTTCACAATATAGTTTATGGATCTCCTCCCCAAATAAACCAGTGGCAATACCAGCCGAGATGATCGATCCAGTAGAGGTTCCTGCTAATAAATTAAATATTTCATAGGATGGTTTATGGAGGTGATCCTCTAGGATGGCAATCGCCCGGGAGGGAACGACACCCTTGATCCCGCCCCCATCCACCGCGAGGGCCACGTTCTTTCTAAATGGTTTCATATATGCCTCACTTCAACCAGTCTTTTTTAATGCCTCCAGAAGTTCCAGGCTCACTGTTTTTGATATCTCCGCTCCCGGCAGGTCCGGTGCCCAGGAGGAAAGGGAAATCGCGCAGATATTCCCCGTGCCAGCTAAATATTGAAATATCTCTCCCAATTCATCCTTTCTAATGCCTCCCGGAGCAGGATAATTCTGGGCCGGGACATCCTCTGGATCCAATATATCCGTATCGAAGTGAATCCACATTGAATGCTCAGAAAACGAGTATTCCAGTAAATCCATCGGATCCTGCAAATGGGTAATCGATGACCTGTCAACCAATTCCTTCTCCCCGGGATCCAGATCCCTGCCGTCGGTCAGGATGACCCGATCTTCTTCGATCGGCGCCAGGTCAAGGGCTTCCAGCAGCGTCTGTTCACCCCTTCCAACCAGCATAGCCAGCGGCATCCCGCCCAAAAAACCACTAGGGGAGGTCTCCCGGGTATTAAAATCGCCGTGAGCATCAAACCAAATCAACACTGGATTCTTAGCCGCGCGCCTGAGCCCCGCCAACATCGCTATTGCTGTGCAGCAATCTCCTGCAATAGAGACCGGCAGATCTCCCCCGGCGCTGATCTTTTCTACAGCCGCTGCCAGGGCTGCATGGATTATTGACATTCTTTCTATCGTTGAAGATTCAGGGAGCTTTTCACGATTGAGGATCCAATCCCATTCTTTTAATTCTTCAAGGCCCGGGAGCCGAGTATCCAGGAAATAAGGGGTAAGGACTGTTTTGGTTTTCATGCTGTAGGGCTCCTTTTTTCCAGAATCTCCAAAATCTGGTCTGGTTCCCGGGTGGTGAATACCAGGGCTTGAACCGATCCTTGTTTCTGATGAAATTTGATCAAGACCCGCGGATATTCAAGGAAATTATAAAACGCCTTGTATTCTCCTTCGACCATGGCAAAATGAACACCAGCACCACCGTATTTGATCCAGAAGGGAGGATCATAGAGGACACTAACCGCTATGTTTTCGATATCCGTTCGCCAACCAACTAGACCAAACTTCAGATGCAGTGCCTGGTCAGTTATCGTTATTATTAGAACGCGGTAGTTGATCACATAAACACAGAAAAACAATCCCAAAAACGCATACAATCCAGGAACAAACCTAAAGCCCACAACTGAATATCTCCAGGCAAAAAGAGCAAGAAAGATCAATGCCAGGATCACAAATAGCAAGCTGGTTTTATTGGATCTAATTTTCTCGCTATATAGCGGGTTCAACATATCGACTCCTTTCAAATCGCAGATCAGGGATTTGGTTTCCAGAGATGAATACAAACGAAGATCGGGATGTCCAATAATGATACCTGATCAACAGAACTGTTTACTCCGAAACTTGATGTCCGGGATAGTTCAAGCAGTTCATTCCTTGTGTATAAGTTTAACCCAAATTTGCTGCCGCGCTCCAGGGTATATTTATTTAACTGCACTGCTCCCCAGCGCCTGAGAGGGGATTTATCAGCCATATTCTCCCGGATCTGGTCCAGAGCTCCTTCCAGATCAATATCCTGGTGGGGCTCAAACAACTTTACCACGCCGCCCGGTTTCAATATCCGGTAGATCTCATTAAAACAACTGAGGGGGTTGTCCCAGTAAGACATGCTGGAATTACAGGTAACTATATTAAAAAAATCGTCTGGGCAGGTAGTTTTCTCAATACTGCCAACCTTGAGATCGGGTTCTAAATCACCTATAGCCCGATTGGCGGCATCGATGGCCGCGGAAGAGAGGTCAATACCAAACAATCCGATCGAGGGTTGAAGTTGATGGATTGCACGCAGCTGAAGTCCGGTGCCAGTTCCAATATCAAGGACTCGCTCCGCATCATCCAGGGGAAGATATCCGGCAATTTCCGCATACAATCCACTTTCTTCCCGGCGGTGTGAGACAATAATCTGAAGCCAGGCTGCAAACCTGCTCTGAGAAAATTGGGGCATTTCAGCTCCTGAGGGTAAAAACCATAATAATGGCAGGGGTTGACATATTAGCTGGCGTATGCTACTATTCACCTCGTAAAAGATGAAGTAAGAACTGGTTGCACTGTATAAAACTGCCCCAACTTGCGGAAACTGGGCAGTTTTTTTTGTACTACCGCTCTGCTTCAATTCTATCAAATGTACCAAGGAGTTACTAAAGTGTCCGAAAAAGAAACAGGAACCGTGAAATGGTTCAACGATGCAAAAGGTTTTGGTTTTATTTCCCGCGAGAGCGGCGATGATGTATTTGTTCACCACACCGCAATTGAGATGGAAGGATTTAAAACCTTACGCGAAGAACAGCAGGTTGAGTTCTCCGTTGAGCAGGGCGACAAAGGCCTTCAGGCCGTTGGCGTAAAACCTCTCTAAGACTTAAGAATCCCACCTGGATGCATCAAGAAATTGAAGCAGTAAGGTAAATATAAACCGCCCGGGGCTTCCGCAATTCCGGGCGGTTTTTTTATTTAATTATTGACCAGATCTGTATTTATTCAGTTTCCTCAATTGGAGTGGTTGCCCGAACAAAACCAATAAAGATCAAGATAGCGCCTAAAAATTCAGTGACGTAAAGAGCACCGCTGAATCCCATCCTGCTGAATGTTCCACCGAATGCTGGCAGTATCGCTCCGACCGCGATGAGAACATTGCCGATTGATCTGTGCAGAAGGACCCGCTTACGCCAAAAGATCCAAGCGGAATAAGCTGCACCTCCAACCAGGGTAACAGTCCCATACAGATTGAAGAAAGGCGTCAACGATCGCACACCTGGAGTTAGAATTGCGTGACCACTCATCTCACTGCCAGTGTGCAAGGAGGTGGTCATCAGACTGGGATCAAGCTCAGCACCCAAGACTCGAATCGCTCCATAAATCGAACCCAATACCAATAGAGCCATTAATGCATGCGCCCATGTTTTTTTTACCAACAAATAGACAGTTCCCTGTCCTAGCCAGGCAGCCACCAGAATAGCTCCAAAAAGGTACCACATTCTGAAAACAAAAGGATTC
>JAGHAU010000148.1 GCA_021161345.1 Anaerolineales bacterium
CGGTCTATCTCGACCCTGGAAAGAGCAGGGATATCGGCTCAAGATCACTACCTATGAATGTGAAGGAATCTAAGGAGGAGCCCCGCTTCTGACCGGGGACCGGAGACGGAAGACCGGGGTTGGAGATTGCTTCGTCGTCCTTTGTCCTCCTCTCAATGACAGTGTTACGAGACTGTACTGAGTACTGGTACTGCCAGTAAAGAGAAGGGGATTTCTTAATTCGGACCTTAGGATTCGGCTCAGATACTTTGTTATATTTAGGGTCTTTCAACGGGTTTTCTATTCATATATAATGAAGAGCAGAAACTCAATCTGTTCATTATAAGAGCTGGTAGGATTCACCAGGAGCTGAAGATGGATATTACAGTAAAAGGATTTTTTTCTTCGGTAGCTAATTGGTTTACTTTAATGAGATTGATACTGGCTCCGGTGCTCTGGATTCTGGCGTTTAAGGGGAATTTCCCGCTGGTGGCTTATGGACTGATCGCAGTCATCGTGACTGATATTTTGGATGGGCAGTTCGCCAGGCTCTTGGACCAATGCACAAAGATCGGTGAGCGGCTTGATTCCCTGGCAGATCATATCATTATGATCTCTTCTGTGATCTGGCTGGTGATGGCTCGCGGAGACATCATTAGTGCGAAGAGTTCGGTTTTTTTGCCAGTTGTTATATTTTATTTAATTGCAATCCTGCTCGGGTTGATAAAGTTAGGCCGTTTTGGCGGTGCTCATATTCTGGAGGGTAAACTCTTTGGTCTTTTTGGATATCTGTTCCTGATCGTTTCATTTTTGGGCTATTATTTTGGGTGGATTTTTTATGCGGCGATGGCCTCTTGGGTTCTCCACAGTGGCCTGAACATCCTATACCTGTACCGTTCCGATCTTTTTGATGAGAGATTCCATTCATTGATCTTTGGCTTGATGGGTGTTGAGGTCAAGTCAAAACTATTTAAGTTCCTCTTCTGATTTTGTTCTTTTTAAAACAAAAAAGGGCGGCGCTTGTACCACGATAGAGCGCCGCCCCTACATATCACTTTCCACTAATCGACTTGCCTCTTACGACTTACTTCTTACTTGATCTCCTCTGCTCTCTCCGCCATCTGGGCCCGCAGGATCTTTGAATCCCGTGGATAAGCCCAGTAAAACAGCCCGTAGAGCAAACCACACAGGATCCAGGGGACAGGCACGGTCCAGATCATGGCCGTCGTTAAACCGATCTTATCGGCCAGGGTCCCGGCAAAGATAGCCACCAGAGCAGCAAATCCACTTTCAATGAAGGTGGTCATCGCAAAAGCCGTTGATCGCAGTTCTGGCGGTACCGCGCCCTGCATCATCGGTTCTTTGGAGCCTTTACCAGACCAGCCGATAAACAAGGCTGTCCCGAAACAAAGGGCCACAAAAGCGCCGAAGGGCCATTCTTGGGCTTTAGTGAAAAGCAGCCAGGTCAGCGGTACCCCACTGAAAATGGAGAACTGTCCAATGATTGTCCGCCCGAATTTTGGGCTTTTAGATTCAGCCCAATCGCCCAGGAAGCCGCCCATAACCTGGCTGATTCCGGTCCCAACCACGATACCGGCAAAGGCCAGGACTGCCTGGCCTTCACTTACATCCAGGATTTCAACCATCCAGGTGATAAAAAATAGCTGCATCACAACCCAGGGCATGCTGCCGGAAAGCCCCTGGGCGATAGCAACCCAGATCGTGGGAATCTTTAATACTGCGACCATATCTTTGGCTTCCATTTTATATTTGGAAGCCTTTTCTTCTGTGATCATCCCTTCTAACTCAGGCTCTGCTGCCCCGCGGACAGGTTCTTCAACGACGAGCCAGATCACCAGGCCGGAGATCATGCTCAGCAAGCCCAGGGTAATGAATCCCCAGCGCCAAAGGTCCGGGGAAGCCAGGAATCCCAATCCAACCGAACTGATCACGATACCCAGGGTTCCTATGCCTTCCATCATTCCCAGGGCCCGCCCCCGCTTCTTGGGGGGAAAAGTATCAGACATCAATGAAAAAGTAGCAGGCATCAAGCAGCCCAGGCCGATCCCTGATATGGCTCGGATCCAGAGCAGCTGGCCAAAAGTCTGGGTGAAACCCACCATCAGAGTCCAGATTCCCCAGATACCGGTACCGAAGACGATCACGTTCTTGCGGGGATACCTATCAGCGATATATCCCCACAGCGGTGCGCTGATAGATTGCAGTAGATTCTTGATCGTACCCACCAGGCCCAGATCGCTAAAACTCAAGCCCCACATTGCTCTTAGCGTAGGGAAAAGGACCGACATGGCCTGGCCTTCTCCCTGGTCAACAAAATAACCAAAAGCCAGGGCGATCATATTTCGCCAGCGGCTTTTTTCCGATTGGGTTTTTGGTTCCGATGAGGAGGAGGCTTGGATTTTCTCGCTCATAGTTTGTCCTTATTGATTATTCTTCTTTGATAAAAAATGGCAGTTTGTTCAGCGGAGCGGGATAATTCTCTACTACAGCCGGGCCGGAAAATAATTCGCCTGACCAGTGATCTCTCCAGACGCCGGGGGGGAAATAGACCTCGCGGGCAGTTTGTTTAGGGTAAAGGACCGGCGCCACCAGGATCTCATCTCCCACCAGGAATTGGTCATCACAGATTAGGGCTTTCTCGTCCGTGGGGGCCAGCCAGAAAACCGGCCGGATGATCGGCTCTCCGGTTTTGACTGCCTCCCGAGCGAATTTTTGCAGGGTGGGAAGGAATTCCAGGTGTAATTCAGCGGCTTGGCGGCAGATATCGCTGCACTCTTCTCCAAAATCCCAGGGAGCCAGGCTGAACTGCATCACCTCCAAAAAGACGTTGGCCTGGGCCCAGCGGATCATCAATTCCGGGGTAGGGTATCCGAACAAAGTCGATTTTTCCAGGAAGGGCGGCACATCTGCCAGGCCCAGGGTCTCGTCTTCCGGGAAATCGGACTGGCTTTTGACCTTTCGCTCCAGTATGGGAACAACAATCCTCTGCAGGATCCAGTTCAGGAATCGGTTGCGGGGGAATGTAAAATAGGCGTTTCCGCCGATCATATCAGGGAACACAAATGGGTATCCGGCCAGGGACATCGCCAGGGTGGAGGGTATGATCGATCTCAGTCCATTATCATAACCCCAGGTGCTCCACAGATCCCACAGGCGGAAGAAGATCGGGCTGGTTTGATTTTTCCAACCGCAGCGGACCTCGCAGAATTCGTAGTTCTCAGAGATCCAATTCACATAGCGGTTTGTGTATTCATTTCCGGTGTTTAAAACTTGATAGAAGACCGCATCTGCAGGGGTGTATTTGCCCTCTCCGGCATCGAATTTGTAGCCGTCCAACCCCATTTCATCTTTAAATCGATCAAGTTTGTCTTTAAACCAGGCCAGTGCATCCGGATTGGTGACGTCCAACAGATATCCCTTACCCTGCCACCAATTTACCAGGTATGGATCCCCCGATCTGTTCATTGCGAAATAACCGGCTTTGGCCCCCTCACCGCCGAATTTCGAGTGAGGGTGAAAGAACGGGATCACCCAGGCTGTGACCTTAAATCCCATTTTATGCAAATTCCGGATCATTTCTTTAGGATCGGAAAAACGTTCCGGGTCAAATTCCAGGTCCCCGTAGTGGGTTTGCCAGCGGTCATCAATTTCCAGCACATGGTAGGGATACCCGTTGTCTTTGATCTCCGAGGCAAACTGCAGCACAGTATCCTGATCGATCTTGTCCTTGTATCTGGCCCAGGTGGTCCAGATTGGCGCTCCCATCAGATCCAGGGGAGGTGTTTTTTTCGGTATACCCTGTTCCAAGACATGGGATCGATAGCTTTCCAGGATATTATCTGCGACTGTGATCTCAAATGCTAGATCGTCGCCGACCAGGGTGAATTTGCCGTCCCCATTCCCATTCAAGTCGATGAAGGGCCGCTGATTAAATGGGATCAAATCGATCGACATTCCTTTTCGCCATTTGAAATAGCTGGCTGGAGGTTGATTGACTCCGACAGAAAATGGACTGGAAACTGTCAAACTGATCCCCAGGCTGCTCAACCAGGTTGGCGATAGTGCGGTAGAAAGTCCAGTTTGCCCGTTGTCGCAGGTAATGAATTCAGTCAGGGGGAACATGATCTGGTTCCAGAGCAGGGGTTGGTTGATCAATTCTCCCCCGCCGTACCAGCAGCCTGATAGCGGGAATTGGGTCTGAATACCCTGCCCCTGCCATTTAAATGAGATCTTATTCCCTTTGGTCTGGATCAGCAGGGAAGAATCTTCAAAATTGAATTTATAGTGATTGTTGCGAAGCTCGGAAGTAGAAGAATTGTACTTAGTTGACAGGTGCAGGACTATTTCTCCATTCTTGATGATCCTGCAATCCCAGGGGTTTTTCTCGAACTGGAGCTCAAATCTCGGATCGGCCATGCGGGGGTCTCCGGTTGTTGGAAATCTCATTCAGATTTGAGAATTGTACCCTGAATTTGAGATGGAAAGGGCTGAAGTCCTGAGGGTTCCGAATGATCCGGTGTCAGTCCTTATGAGATATCGATTCCTATCAAACCGAGATTGCTTCGTCCCTCACATCGTGTGCTCCTCGCAATGACAGATTGAGAAATGAGTCGCGTAATCTGAATACTGATTACTGATCCCAAATCGACTTACGCTTTACGCCTTACGCTTTATGCATTACACCTTACTCTTTACACCTCGCACCATACCTCCTTATGCTATACTCAAAAGCGTGAAAAGAACTGCCTTGATTTTTCTGTTAATTATCCCGATCCTTCTGCTAATTACGCAGCCAGCATTAAGCGCGCCTCCCGCCCAGGGAACCATTGCACCCAGCATCTTCGTTCAGAGTCCCCGGGAAGGGCAGGCCCTCCAGGGAGTGGAGGTGGTGGATGGCAGGATCAGTGAGGATGGGGAGAGAGGAGGCTGGCCCGCTTAACAAA
>JAGHAU010000030.1 GCA_021161345.1 Anaerolineales bacterium
CTCCGGAGCTGGGTGTATTTTGATCATTGCTCTCAACCAGGCGTTCTTCCCGAGCATCCATAAATTGAATTAACAAATCCCAAAGAAATAATTCAGAGATAAACTAGAAAGAAGGGATCCAATAAAATGAGTAAAGAGCAACTAAAGATCACCTTTCCGATCGGCTTCCATTCCTTTCATAAAGATCAGGCTTCTAACTTTCAATTGAATCGCTGGTATTCATTGGGCTATGGCAGGCTTGAAGATCTAGAAATGGCCGGGGCGCAGATCAATAATCCTGAAAACTGGAAAACAACCATGCTGGCCCAGGCTGAAAAAGCTGTTTCTGAAAGTCGCTTCCTCAATGCTGCGTATTATTTTCGGGCAGCTGAATTTTTCCTGGCTCAAAACGATCCAGATAAAATCCCTATCCATCAAAATTTCATCCGTTATTTTATTGAGGTCTTTGAGAATGACGGCCATATTCTAATAGAGACACCTTACGGTTCATCTACCATCCCAACAATAGTTAAACCGTCTGTCGCGGAAGTGGAAAAAGGAACCATCATTTTACATGGCGGATACGATTCTTATAAAGAGGAATTATATCCATTGGTCCAACATTTCTCAGAGCTGGGTTACAAGGTGATCACTTTTGAATGCCCCTGGATGAAGATTCCCAGAGGGAGTGATCAACTCGGGTTGGATTTTAGGTGGGAATCGATTATTGGAGCCGTATTGGATCATCTTCAACTTACTGATATCACCTTGATCGGTATTTCTATGGGGGGATGGCTGAGTCTAAGGGCAGCAGCATACGAACCCCGGATCAAACGGGTGATTGCCTCAAGTGTGTCTTTTGATGTAAACCAGTATGTAAATCCGATCGCTCAAAAAATTGCTGGTCTATTCTTTACAAAATTCAGAAATTTTACAAACAAGTCCATGATCAACAAAATGGAAAAGGATATTCAATACGCCTGGTTTGTGAATCACTTGATGGACATCACCAACCATAAAGTACCAATTGATGCTTTTGATATTTTACTTCAGTTTAATGAAGAAAATCTGTCCTCAGATCTGATCACTCAGGATGTTTTGATCCTGACCGGTAAGGAAGACCACCTCATACCCTTTAAAACCCATCAAATGCAAATCAACGCCCTTGTTAATGCCCGGTCGGTAACGGGAAGAGTCTTCACCCGGGAAGACCAGGCTCAAAATCACTGCCAGGTTGGCAACCTAAAATTAGCCCTCAATGAAATGGCGGAGTGGATTGAATCCAAAACTTAGAAAATAGTGTGCTCTCCCTTGATCTAAGCACCGATTGTTATTAATTAACAAACTTCAACAGGGAACAAAGAGATGGACCTTTTATTGGTATCAGAAGTAAAAGAGTTAATTAACAAAGCAGAGATATCCTTTCGGCACCAGGAATGCGCTGCCTGTGAATGTTTTCTGGGATATGTGACTCAATTGGAGATCGATTCCGATCCAACTGCAAAAAAGTTCCTCCAGGATTACCACCCAGACAGGAATCAGATCCATTCCTGCCTGGGTTGTGATCCCTGCTCAGGAGGAACTATATACGCGGAATATTTAATGAGCAAATGAAAGTAACCATGGTGGTTTCCAGCAAGAAAGGTTTCAGCGCCAATATTATTATATTCAGAGCAATAACCGGAGCATCAATGAATATCCCGCCAATCTTATTCGCCTTGCTTCCAATCACTCTTATTCTAATCCTGCTGGTTTGGCGGCGGACGCCGGCTGACATTGCCGGCCTGGCAGGCTGGATATGCACCCTGGTTATTGTCTGGCTTTATTTTGGAACCCCACTCAAGAACACTTTATTAATCAGCTTGTCTGGTGTAGTGGCTTCCCTTCCGATCACAATCATGGTGGCCACTTCCCTGCTGCAGATCACGATCATGAAAGAAACCGGCGCGATTGACCGGGTAGTAGCCTTTATCAAAACCATTGCCCCCGGCAACCAGGTGGCCCAGATCTTGATCCTGAATATCGGCTTCGGCACCCTGCTGGCCGCTTTGGGCGCCACGCCGGTCTCGATCCTGCCCCCGATCATGATCGCCCTGGGTTACAGCTCCTTTGTAGCTATCGCCCTGCCATCCCTGGGTTATGACGCCCTCTGCACCTATGCCCTTTTGGGCATCCCGGTAGTGGTGTTTTCGAATTTTGTGGGTCTTCCGGTTCAGGAAGTAGGAGGATTTTTCGCCCGTTTTATGCCAGTCATCAGCACCTGCATCGCCCTGGCCATGCTCTGGTTAGTTGGTGGTTGGAAATTACTCTGGCGGGGATTGATCCCGACCATTCTGTCCGGCACTACTGCAGGTTTTATCGCCATTGGCATGAATGCCCTGGGGTTAGTTACTATAACCGGGATTGCGGCGGGGTTGGGAGTGGTAGTTGTAATGCTGCTTTATCTTAAACTGACAGGCCAAACACTGCAAGCGAGGAACCAGCTTTCTGAATCTGATCTTGCAGTAGAAAAGAAATTTTCCCTGCCAGCCGCCATCTCTCCCTGGATCATACTGACTGCCCTGGCCTTACTGGTGAACGCCCCCTTCCTGCCGTTTTTTGACCTTACCTTCAGCCGCTTAAGTATGCCAGTTGAAATTATCCCCGGCGCCCCGGAGAAGATTCGTTTATTCTGGCAGGCCTATTTCTGGATCCTGATCAGCACCTTCCTGGCTTTTCCATTCCTGAAAGTGAACAAAACTATCCTGAAAAATTCTCTCAGCAAATGGATCAAACGGGCTCCCCGCCCGATGTTGGCATCGGCCGTCTTTTTTGCAATTGCGTACCTGATCAACCATTCAGGTAAAAACACTGATTGGGTTCTAATAGAGGCATCTACTAATATGGTTTATGTGATCGCGGATGCGGCCAGCAGACTCTTTGGGAAATTTTATCCTGCAGTTGCCCCTTTCCTGGGTCTTTTATCCGGATTTATCAGCGGTTCTGAAACTTCAGCTATTGCCATGTTGACCGGCATACATCTGAGCACTGCTGAGAAGATCGGCTCGGTAGGACTTCTGGTAGCAGCCGCCAGCGGCATCGGGGGCGGATTGGCCAGTGTGATCTCTCCCGCCAAACTGCAGAATGCCGCCGCCAGTATTGACCGCATCGGCGAAGAAAGCCAGGTCATCCGAGTCACGGTGGTGATCTCTCTGGTGATAACGGCGGTAGCAGCCGTGATGACTATTTTGTGGGCTTATTAAAATAAAGTGTTTAAGTCCTAACAACAAAAAG
>JAGHAU010000110.1 GCA_021161345.1 Anaerolineales bacterium
GCGGAGTAGAAATCTATATCGGATCTAGGGACTGTTTGAATGGTGAAGAGTTCAACAAATGATGGGTAAGTTGACAGCATCGTTGGGTTGTGAATAACAGCATTAAAAGGCATCGGCAGCGCTCGGCAGTTAAGTTTTTCTATCACTCGTTGACAGGCTTCTCCTTCGCCAACAATAACAACCTCATCCGGGGTGTTTTCAATTGATAAAAACACCATTTCCTCCAGGGCGCAAACAGCTTGTGCTAGTTCCCGGTCAACCTTGAGAATAAACGATTTCCAAAAATCTTCCGCCAGTATCTTATCGTGCCAAAAACTTCGAACAGCTTTCATCTCTCCAAACAGTTCATCCTTGAATAGTTTGGATTCGTTCCAAATCACTGATCGATCTTTTGCATTTTGCCAGATGCTGTTAGCCCAAAGCATACTAATTTCTCCAAGGCTGTATCCCAGTGCGGCTTTGGGTCTGACGTCAAAGATTTGGTCGAGGATCAGGGTATGAATCACGGATAGGCTGATTCCAGATTCAATTAATTGATTGGGATGCTGATAAAAATCGGCCATAATCCGATCTGAATCAGATTCAACTCCAGGTTTGGAGGATTGCAGATAAAGGAAATCTTCTGCCAGGGAATGGCTAAGGTTTGGAATGTGCTTGCTGGCAGCATCCTGCAAGCCAGGGAACGAAAAGAAAAGACCCTGTCCCATTCCTGGGTAAGAATTGAAAGCTCCCGGATAAACAAAAGCAACTCCAGCTGATCCCAGGGGATTGGCTGTAAAATAACTGCCGTTCGGACTGGTCCAGTTTTCTCCCGTAGAAAATACTTTAGATAAACCGGTTTCTGCATGAGCCAGTTCCTTATTCAACTGATCTCGATTGCCGGCCAATATAGATAACACAAAGCTATCATCCGGAGAATAGTACTTCGTATAGGCAATATTAGAGATAGATTTCAGAGACTCCGGGCCCGCAGCGAGTTTTTTCAGTTATTTTAATTTATCTGTAATTGCAGATTGATTGTTGCCGGAAACTGGATATAGATAAGGATCAGAATCAGATACGATTCGGACATCCGTGGAGGATATATAGTGGTCAGTTTCCTCAAGCACAACATACAACGGTTCATTGGTATCTTGATCTTGAAAAATTATCAGGGCAGAACACGTGAGGTCGGGACCTTGAGATAACCAGGGTCGTAATTCTTTGATTGGATATAATGGACTTTTAGCAAACTTTGTTGAGATCAGATCAAATTCTGAGCCGCAAGGAGGAATGAACTTATTCTTAATAGATAATACGGTCTGGATAAGGGTAACAATTTCAGATGAGAGGGCGGAAGAAAGACTGCTGCAGCCTATTGCGACAGGAAAATCATTCTCACGGTCTTGGAATAGGTCTTGAAGAAAGGCCGATGTTTTTTCTGGTTCAGAAGCAGCGGCTTCGGTTAAAACCACATAATCAGCCCGGGAGGGACCCGGGTCAGGAAAATCAGCAAATTTCAATTTGGCATAAGCTTGACCCTTATTTTCTGAAGATGAAAGAACAACTGCAGCAGAGCCAGATGAAGTTACCTCACAAATGACTACCAGGTGTCTATTATCCGCCTGTATTAAATCAGCAGCCTGTTTGAGCCTGGATAATAAGCTCTGTGAAGCTGGTTTTACTTGAACAACTGTGTTGAAGTCCTTTTCTAGCAGCGACAGATAAGAGCCGATTTCTACCTGATTTGGATCGTAAATAATGGACAGCTTTGATCCAACCGCAGGCCGGGCTTCTGTAATAGCCTGGAAGATCACTTCTCCAGCCTGTTCAACCATAGCTGGGGAAGGTTTCCTTTTACCAGCGAGGCTTTCTTCAAAATGAGCTAATGAAGGCCACCATTGATAGGAGAGTGTCATTCCAGATAGGATCAGATCCATATCGGATCACTCTCCAGTTGATTCTCTTGAAACAGACCAAATAATTTCTCGTTTAACGTTATTTCGGCATCAATAACTTGAGAGAATACATAACCATCTCGGTCATGGCTGGTCACATCTGCGACGAGTTTATGAGGAGTGGAAGATTTCACTGTCATGGTGGCGTAGGTTGTGATATCGAAAGGAACGGGATGATATTGTATTCCTCCTGCGATCTGGAGCGGTAATCCTATCGATCCTATTTGAGAATTAGCCCAAATCAATAAACTTTGCAGATGGATGTCTGCCAGATAAGGATTAAATGTATTTACCGGGAATTGGCCCATTTCTTCTGCGGGGAAATTGGGAAGCAGACATTCTGTTGTCAATCCTGTTTCTGAAATATTCAACACCCGACGAATTCCCTGGAATCTTGGTCCATGGAATAGGATTTTGGAATCATAAAGAGTTGATCCCTCAATTGGTGATTCTGCAGATAAGTTAAAAGAGGAAATCATAAGTCTTTCTGGCAGTCTTTTTCGCAGTTCGACTTGAGCTTGATAATGGAACCTGATATTCCCATCAGGAAGTACACTGCTAATTTTCCCGTTGAGGATTATGGCATCAGTCGATTTTTCCAGTTCCTGGAGTTCTAATAAATACTCTTCGGGTGAGTGATCATCAAAAACAATTCCTTTAAAAACACGATAATCGCTGATGGAATAGAACAGATAACCAGGATTAAGGGATGCACAGGAATTAATGAACCAGGCTACCGCGCACACTGTTGGCAGCACGGCATTTCCTCCGATGACATGATCTGCTAAAAAGGGATTTCTCTCAAGGGACAATTTGCGTGAAATGCGGTATTGCCTTAGATCAGGCTTGACCTTTCTATCTGGAAATGGCAAAGGGTTACCGATCACATGCTGGGGGCTATCTTGATGTTCATCCATCAATCCCACGAGAGCCTGGGTGCCCTCAACAAGAGAAATCAGGGGAACATTTCTCCGGACCAGGATCCTTTTCAACTGGGGAGTCACCATCCCTCCATCCCACGGTCCCCATCCGATGGACAGTACCTGGCAGCTGGGATGAGAAAGTTTTAAATGGTGGGCAAGTTTATTAAGTACTTCATTACCGATGCTGTAATCTGCCTGGCCGGCATTTCCATAAAAGCCTGCCACGGAAGAAAAAAGGATCAGGTAGTCCAGCTGCTGGGGGGGAACGATATCCAGCAAGTTCCTTAATCCAGTGACCTTTACTCCGTAAACCAGATCGAAATCAGCTTCCAGCTTATCTTCGATGAATTTATCAGCCAGCGCGCCGGCTCCATGAAGCAGTCCGTTAATTTCCTGGACCAAATTGGAGAGTTTTTCCCTGAGATCAGCAGGATTGGTTATGTCTGCCTGGATATACTCTGCTTTACCACCCTCAATTTCAATCGCCTGCAGGGTTTTATGAATCTCCCTGCTGGATTGGATGTGTTTGACTTCCCGGCCTATATCCTTGGGTGTTAGTTTCTGCCCCTCAGATTGGAAATGATCCATGGCGGCCTGCTTTAGCGCCATTTCATCTTCCAGGCCAATAGCCCAGGCGGGTTCTGTTTCGATCAGTTCAGATCTACCAACTAGCGTAAACCTGGATTGATATGCTTTGGCTAAAGCGATCGCATTTGCCGCAGTGATACCTTTCCCGCCTCCGCTGACCAAAAAATGGGAAATTTTTGATGGAGGTGAATAATCAATAATGCTCATAAATTTTTACCGTTCTCCCGATTTAGGGTGACCCGGGTAGATTCGCTGAGGCCAACCTCGAGCAGTCCCTGATCCGGATCGTGAATTTCCTGAAGGATCAATCTGCTGGCATGTTCAGGATCGATTTCGCGTTCCAGGTCAACTGCCCGGCAGAATACTTCGGGCCATTCCCAGTTCAAGGATTTGACCAATCCAGTCAGGCCGCTTCCCTCCTGGAAAGAGTTGATATTATTGATTCCCAAAGATCCATCAGTCCTTGTTACTGTTAGGAATATCTTCCTGCTGCCAGGATCAATTTGTTCAAGATCTTTTTTTAGGGATCCTGCGATTAGAAAGACCTGTTTAACTAGCTCGCTCTCCAGGTCTGAAAATAAGCTTTCTGATTCGGAAATGGGGTGCAGATGGATAAAACCTGCTGGATTTCCAACCTCTGTCCTCAGTGTAGTGAGGGCAGATTCGATCGCCTTTTTTCCAGTTGATCCCTGGGCTATTCTCTGGACCCCTTCGGAATATGACTGCTCTTTGGACGATATCAGGCTGGCTGGAAAATCCCAGACAGCGACATTCCAACCATTAGAGATTAGCTCACTGACAACTTGCTCTGTAAATGAAGTACCGTCATTGGTGACGATCAGCGGATGGTCTGTAGGGACCAAAAAATCCAATCTGTCGGGAGATGGCAAAGGAACCAGATGAACAGGCGTGTTTTGAAGATCTACAGTCTTAACTTTTTTTTTCTCTCCAGCCTCGATTGGCAATTTTTTATCAGAATGCAGTTGAGAGGCGCTCATCAGATCAGCAATCTGTCCCAGGGTTCGCAGTTCAGCAAGTTTTTCAGCTTCTACTGGTGGTAATCCAGGGACTCGTTCTTCCATCACACCCAGGATCTCAACCCGTTTGATGGAATCAATTCCCAGATCTGCTTCCATGTCCATATCTGCCTCTAACATCTCAACAGGATAACCAGTCTTCTCTGCCACAATTTTCAGCAGTATTGCAGTAAGATCGGCAATTGATAGTGTTGATCCGCTGGAGTCGGCTGGAGGAGTGCTGGCCTCTTGTTCAAGAGGGGAAGGGATTTCAGAGCTCTCTGATTGAGGTACAGTGTTTTCGGCAGGTTGCTCAAGATGGGCAGCGGGAGCGCTGGTTTCGCTTTCCATATAGTCTACGATTTCCTGTAGGGTTCTGGTCTGCCCTAACACTTCTGTGTCAGCTGGCGGCAGGGATGGGAAATCATCTTCAAGCGCACCCAGGATCTCTACTCGCTTGATAGAATCGATGCCCAGATCTGCTTCCATGTCCATATTCAGTTCAAGCATTTCGGGAGGATAACCAGTTTTTTCGGCTACGATATTGATCAGCGCTTGTGATAATTCTTCACTTGTGATGGCTGGAGCGCTGGAGGGATCTGTTAAATTTACCTCACGGACTGGGATTTCTGGAGTATCGGCTGCGAGGGCTATCTGCTTCGCAGGAATATTTTCATCCAGGACTATAGGGGGAACATGGACTACCCATTCAGCAGGAGGTTCGATCTGCCGGTCAGGTGCCGGGATTGACTTGATAACCGATTGTTTGTTGTTTTCCAGGAAGGAAAGATATCGCCCTGAGAACTCAGCTTGCTGAGCGAGAAATTCATGGTGGACGGACAAACTCTGTTCCCGAATAGAATGGAAATTATCCAGTGTGCGCTGAAATGTCTCAATGATCTCAGCCTGGGGAGCAGAGCTGCCGGAATCAAGGACTTTTCCTTGCTGCGTAAGCACGGCAGTGATCAACTGGATATTCTCAGCTTGCTGGGCCAGATATTGCTGGTGGATCTCCATGGTTCTGGCTTGATGAGAATATGTGTGGTCCAGGGCTTGATCAAGTCCGGCAGGTTTTTCAGCGGTTGTATAGGAATCAACCTTCGGACTTGTGCTGCGAGGCTGGACATATTCTTTTATATTCACATGATCCAGATTTGCATCTGACAATCCACTTTCGGATTGTTGTCCTTGATTTTGCTCCTGGCAATCAATTCGGTGCTGATCGTCCAGGGCATCTTGGAATGCCTGCTGGCGTTCTTTGTTGACGTAGTTACTGCCGTTTAACGGTATTTGAAAGTTAGCCATAATTATTTCCTCTATTGATCTTGATTCTGGACTTCTTTTCTTTTCGCGTTCGTCTGATAAGGATCGATATCCTTGAGTGGTAAACCTAAAACTTTTAATACAACTGCAGCTTCGCGGAGCTGTCTGTCACTTGATTTATCCCTGCTGGGATTGACCGAAACGACGGAGTGGGGCTGGCCGTCGAGGATGTCTTTCACCAAACTGCCCAGGATCTGCCGGGGTCCGATTTCTACAAATACACGGCCCCCATTTTTGTAAATTTCCTCGATCTGGGTTTTGAATATTACCGGGTGGAGGATGTGGTCTGATAAAATTTTCTGGGCTTTCTTGGTATCGGCAGGGTATGGCTTTCCTGTAGTATTGGAATACACAGGGATATTGGATTTATTGAATTTCTCCTTATTTACTGCTTCTGCAAATGGCTTTGAGGCGTGTTCCACCAGGGGAGTATGGAAAGCAGCCGAGACTGGAAGTTGAGTCACTTTATAACCAGCTTTAGTTAACACCTTGTCAGCTCTATTTACTTTTTCCCTGGGGCCTGCCAGAACGACTTGAGAAGGAGAATTTTCGTTAGCTATGATCACGTCTTCTAATGGTTCAATGATCTTTTCGATTTCCTGTAAAGGCCCTTTCACGGCTGCCATGGTACCGGTATCAAAATCCTTTTCACTGGGCGGGCGCATAGCTGAACCGCGGGCTTTCACCAATCTTAAGAATTCCTGGTCATTCAGAGAACCACCAGCCCAGAGAGCCGTCAATTCACCAAAGCTGTGCCCGGCTGTCATATCTGGTTCGAATCCGGCCTGCTCTAAGATTTTAAAGATTCCGTAGCTGACCACACCTATTCCTGCCTGGGCATAATCGGTCTCTCTCAATTGAAGCTGTTGTTTTTCCCGATCTTGATCAGAAAAGACAGGAGGTGGATAAACCATCCTGGAAAGAGGAGTTTGACCCTGTTCAAGGAATAGTTGATCCATTAATTCAAAAGCTTCCATGACGGGCGGAAAGTTGATTGCTAACTCGCTTGCCATATTTAAATATTGAGATCCCTGTCCGGGGAACAGAGCGATGACTTTTTCATCAGAGGTTATACCTCTGGACCGGAATGTAATGCCTCGGGGATGATCCCAGGCATCTGCATCTGGTTGTTTTTCGAGCAGCTTTATCGAATCCTGGATGAATTTCTGGGCTTCTTCCAGGGAATCAGACACAAATCCCAAGCGGGGATGATCCTGCTGAGGAATAGCGGATTTGGAGTTATGGATCAGAGCTAAGTAATTTTCTCTGGCATTATCAGTTCCTAATTCTTTCTCGATCTCTTTAATTTTTTTCAACAACGAAACTGTTGTTTCTCCACTGACCAGGACTGATTGGGATACAGAACCCAACCGTCGGTAAGGTTGTGAAGCTGAATTGTATTCTTCAAGAACAATATGGAAGTTCGTTCCACCAAAACCAAATGCGCTGACAGCAGCTTTCCGTGTTTCTTCGTTACTTCTTCTGAACCAGGGGCGGGTTTCAGTATTAATGTAAAAATGGGTGTCTTCTATTTCGAGGGTTTCTGATGGCTGCTCGACATTCAATGTAGGAGGTAAAACCCTTTGGTGCAATGCTAGGGCAGTTTTTATCATGGCAGCAGCTCCCGCTGCGGCCTTGGTGTGTCCGATCTGTGATTTAACTGAACCTATGGCAATGCTTTGTTTGTTCCCGTTGGGAGTGCCAAAAACTGCCTTGAGGCCAGTAAATTCAGCCGGATCCCCGGCTTTGGTCCCTGTGCCATGGGCTTCGACCAAACCCACTGCATGAGGTGCGAATCCAGCTTCTTGATAGGCTCTTTTGATTGCCAATGACTGCCCGGAAGGACGCGGGGCATATATGCTTTTATACTTACCATCGCTGGAACTACCAATTCCGCGGATCACTGCATAGATCCGGTCCCCATCCCTCTCGGCATCTTCCAACCTTTTCAAGACAATCATACCCAGTCCTTCGCCAATTAACATGCCATCAGATTCCTGGTCAAAGGGCCGAATTTTCTGGGAAGGAGAAAAAGCTGGTGTTTTGCTGAAGCATAAATAGGTAAAGGGGGAGTTATCAGCATCCACTCCACCGGTAATCATCATATTTGCGCGGCCTTCAATTAACTCGCTGACGGATGATTTTACAGCTGCCAGGCTGCTGGCACAAGCAGCATCAATGACACTGTTCATCCCCCCCAGATCAAGGCGGTTGGCAATCCGTCCCGCGATTACGTTTCCCAATAATCCTGGGAAGGAGTTTTCATTCCAGGGGGCGTAAGCCATTTTCATTTTTTCTATAATGATCTCAGTATCTTCTGGCGATATGCCGCTGCTTTCTAAAACTTTTTGCCAGATAGGATACTGAAGTCTTGATGAGAGATCGGAGATCAGTTTCTGCCCTCCTGCAACACCCAGAACAACTCCTGTGTTTTCGCGGTCAAACTCAGTATCAGTTCCATAACCAGCATCTTCCATGGCATCTCTGGCCGCGACCAATCCCAGCAGCTGACTGGAATCTGTTACTTCAAGAAGATTCGGAGGAAGCCCAAATTCAAGAGGATTAAAATCAATATCAGGAATGAAGCCGCCGACCTTGCAGTATGTTTTGTCCTCTGCGGTTGGATCGGGATCATAATAATCGGCTGGATCCCAACGGGATGGCGGGACATCAGTGATCCCGTCAATTTTATTGAGGATGTTATCCCAGTATTCTGTCAATGATGCGGCTTTGGCAAAAATAGCTGCCTGACCGATGATTGCAATGGGTGTTTTTTGCAGTAAATTGGAATTCATAAAAAAACTTGCTCCTGGAAACCTTTCTGGAAAATATCGTTAAACCAGGTTTCCTGTGGAATTATTTCGAGAAAGAAAGGCACTGCTGCCGCCCACCAGGATAATACCTAAGAGGATTTTCAGCAAATCGCCAATCAAGAATGGATAGAGGCCTAATTGAAGTACCTGGAATTCTCCAACAAAGCGGGCGAGCCAAACCAGGCCAAATATATAGATGATGACATTGCCAACGATTATGGTGCTGGACGCCTGAAACAAAGACCTTTGATACCTGAGTTCAGATAACATGCCGACGATATATGCAGCAGCAAGGAATCCAAACAAGTAACCACCAGTGGGACCGAATAGCGTAGCAAGCCCATATTTTCCCCCGGCAAAAAACGGTAAACCAGCAGCTCCCTGGGCAAGATACGCAGCAATTGACGCTGCACCCAGATTTTTACCCAGAAATAATCCGGCCAGCAGAACAGCAAGGGTCTGGGCTGTGATCGGAACAGGGCTGAAAGGTAAAATTATTGTGATTTGGGCGCTGATGGCGATGATCCATGAGGTTCCCAAAATAATCGCAATATTAACAACCCGATTTGGCAATGACCTTTCTGGTATAAGAATATCTGAATAATTCATAACTGCCTCACTCAATAAATGTATTGATGATAATAATCCTCACCCGGTGGGAGCGAGAGAAACGAGCAGGACACCTTTTTCGACCTGGGATCCTGGTGCAATTAGTATAGACTTTACAACACCGGATGAAGGAGCCCGTAACTTCATTTGCATTTTCATAGCTTCCTGAATTAGCAGTGTTTGTCCTTTTTTCACCCGATCTCCAATCTTGACCATAATGTCAACGATCAATCCGGGCATGGGAGAGTGAATGCTGCCGGTATCCTGTCTGGCTTTCTTACTTGAGGATTGAAAGCCTGATAAAACCTCGGCACTCAAATGGTTACCTTCAATCTGGATATCATAAACACCTTGTCGATTGGGTTCCAGATAGGCTTCCGTATTCCTATTTGGCTGCCTGAGGATGTGCAGCCCATTATCATTAAGTGAATCCATATCATAAGAAATATGGTCGCCATTAACTACCAGCTGATCATCCTCTATACTTACATCGTAGGTGCGATTTGCTATTGTGACCCTGTAATTTGCCATAGTTGCCTTTCTGTCGATTACTTAATTGCCGGAGGATATCTGTTCTTTCCAGGCTGTTTGCTGCCAGAGGTTTCCTGCCTCATCCGGGGAAGATACCGGCTGATTTCTTTTTCGATGAATATGGAGCGCAGCCGCAATTGCAGCGTCCCTGGTGACCGATTCGGCAGGGCCTTGATCGTCTGGAGTAAAATCATCCAGGAATGTGGTGGTAATCTCCCCGATTTGATAGGGGTGTGATTCCAGGATTTGCTTCAAGAAAACCAGGTCTGTTTTTAATCCACCTATCTGATATTCACTCAAACCTCGCTGCAATCGATCGATCGCTGTTTGTCGGTCTCTACCCCAGGCAATTAATTTGGAAATTAGAGAATCATAATCAGCGGTAACTGCCATGCCCTGGTAAAGTGCGCTATCAACCCTGATGCCGGGTCCTCCTGGTTCCTTAAGATATGAAATTTCACCCGAAGTGGGCAGGAAATTCTCATCCGGATCCTCTGCCAGAATCCGGGCCTCGATTGCTGCTCCCCTGAAATGGATCTGGGATTGCTCCAGATCCAGATTTCCTGTTACTGCCAAAAGGATCTGTTCTCTGACAAGATCGAACCCCGTCACCATTTCGGTAACAGGGTGCTCAACCTGGATTCTAGGATAGACTTCGATAAAATAAAATTGGCTGTTTTCATCCATCAGGAATTCAACTGTGCCAAGACTTCGGTAGAACAGCTTGCGTCCCAGTTCACGGGCTGCTTCTGTGATGCAAACCCGTTCAGAGGGGGATAAACTCGGAGCAGGCGCCTCTTCAATCAGCTTCTGATGGCGCCTTTGAATTGAGCATTCCCTTTCTCCGAAGCAGATGATTTTGCCTTTGCCATCACCCAGGATCTGGACCTCGATATGGCGGGCTTTTTGGACCAGGGGTTCAAGATAAATTGTGCCGTCGCCAAACGCAGCTTTTGCTTCTTCTCGAGCCAGACCAACAACCTCATTCAATTCATTTCCAGACCGGGCCAGCCGTATTCCTTTCCCTCCGCCTCCAGCAGCAGCTTTTACAAGGACCGGGAAAGATAAAGGCTCATCGATGATGATTTCCGCTTGGTTATCTTCCAGCGGTTGATCTGGTCCTGGCAAAACAAGCAGGCCGGCTTCTCTGGCAGCCTTTCGGGCTGATAACTTATCCCCGAGTATAGCCATGGTTTCCGGGCGAGGGCCAATGAATATCAGGCCTGCATCTTCAGCTGCCTGACCGAATTGAGGATTTTCTGATAAAAAGCCATACCCCGGATGGATCGCGTTCGCTCCAATTTCTTGAGCTGCTTTCAGGATCCGGCTGATGTTGAGGTAGCTTTCAGATGCTTTTGCAGCGCCGATGCAGACAGCTTCATCCGCGTACGTGGTGTGAAGTGCGTTTTGATCGGCTTCGGAATACACAGCGACAGTCGAAATACCGAGCTCCCGGCAGGTCCGCATAATTCTGATTGCTATTTCTCCACGATTGGCAACTAATAACTTCATAAATGATTCCCGTTATAGAGGAATGTTTCCGTGTTTTCTATTTGGTGTGGGCACCCGTTTATCCTTGAATGTATGCAGTGCCTGTATGATCCTGGTTCTGGTCTCGGAGGGAAAGATGATGTCGTCCAGATGTCCTTCACCAGCTGCCAGGAAGGGAGAGGCCAGCTTATCCCGGTACTCTTGTGATAATGCAGCCTGGAGCGAGCCCGGATCTTCAGCATCCGCCAATTCCTTTCGGTACAGGATCTTGACAGCACCCTGGGGTCCCATCACAGCAATTTCAGCGTTTGGCCATGCAAAATTCTGATCGCCTTTGAGATGTTTCGAGCCCATTACGATGTAGGCGCCGCCATAAGCTTTTCTCAACACCAGGGTTATTTTAGGGACCGTAGCCTCCGCGTAAGCAAAGATCATTTTAGCTCCGTGGCGGATGATGCCCTCATGCTCCTGTTCAATACCAGGCAGGAACCCTGGGGTATCAACCAGAGTCACCAGGGGGATGTGGAAGGAGTCACAGAATCGAATGAATCTCGCCCCTTTGTCAGAAGCATTGATGTCGAGTACTCCAGCCAAGTGATCAGGTTGATTGGCAACCAATCCAACTACCTGGCCATCCATCCTCGCAAAACCAACCACTAAATTCCTGGCATAGCCTTCCTGAACCTCAAGAAATTCTCTTTCGTCTACCAGGCTCGCGATAACTTGCTGTATATCATAGGGTTCATCGGCCTGCCCGGGGACAATCTGATCCAATTCCGGAGTTAGCCTGGCAGGTTCATCCAAAGTCTCAGACACAGGAGGAGGGATCAGGTTATTGGAAGGCAGATAGCTTAATAGTGATCGGACTTGCTCAAAAACCTCTTTCTCATCCCTTGCTTTAAAATGGACAACTCCGCTGGCGCTGTGGTGGACATCAGCTCCACCCAGGGAATTGAGATCTATCTCTTCCTGGGTGACTTCCTTAATAACCTCTGGTCCAGTAATAAACATTTGAGAGGTGCCATCGACCATAAAGACAAAATCAGTGATCGCTGGAGAGTAGACGGCACCCCCAGCGCAGGGACCAAGGATGATCGAGATTTGGGGAATCACACCGGAAGCCCTGACATTGCGGAAGAATATCTCTCCATAGGCAGCCAATGAATTTACGCCTTCCTGGATACGGGCTCCTCCAGAATCATTCAAACCGATCAATGGGGCTCCATTCTGATAAGCCAGGTCCATGATATTGGCTATTTTTTTTCCGTGGATATTGCCTACAGAACCGCCCATGACAGTAAAGTCCTGGGCAAAGATGTAAATAGGTCTCCCGTCGATGGTTCCTTTCCCGGTGACCACGCCATCGCCGTAGATCCTTGGTTTTCCATTAGAAACCTGGTCTTGCATTTGGATAGCGAAAACCCCGATTTCCTGGAATGAACCAGTATCGAGAAACGAATCAATTCTTTCGCGCGCTGTTCCTTTTCCCTTTTGGTGTTGTTTTTGGATGCGAACATCACCACCGCCTCGCAGGGCATCTTTCCTTAACTCGCTGAGGGAAGTATTATTGTCTACCATTAACAGCTTAATCCTTGTATATTTCCTGTAGACACATGAAACCTATAACACAAGGATTCAGATAGTGATACGTCATATATTATTTACGTATTCTTGAAAAGTGTCTGGAATAAAGGGAAGTTCCCCTTAGAAAGGAAATAGGATAAGAAGTTTATTAGATGAAATAATTTAAGGTTTCATTAATCCTATCCAGAAAACGCCTGGAAGGATCTAAAGAGAATACCTTAAATGAGAAAATCGGGAATAGAACTTAGCGTCAAAATTAGCAAAACCAGAGTCAGCGTATAAGAGGTGGAGTGGGTAAAATTATTGGATCAAGTTCAATCTGGTTTGGGTTCTAATAAAGTGGAGGTTATTAGCCTGTCCAGCTTGCCCATTGGATAAGTATTGAGAGCATCCAGGGTCACCCAGGCAAGGTCAGTATGGTAGATCATATTCAGCTCTTCTGATATAAGCCCGCACCGATAGGCATATAATGTTACTTTGTAATGCGTATAGGCATGATGATAGGTGCCCAAATGCTCTCCAACCTGGACGGTCGCATCAAGTTCTTCCTTGATCTCCCGTTCTAAAGTTTCGGGAAGAGTTTCATTACTTTCCTGTTTTCCCCCGGGAAATTCCCACATCCCGCCTAATAGTCCTTCAGGCGGCCTTTTTGCCAGCAGGACCCTGCCATCTTTTTCGATCACCGCTGCAGTCACTTGAAGATGGGGCAGAGGGGATTTTTCCTTCCGGACCGGAAGATCTCCCTGTAAATGGTATTGAAAGGCCAGGCAATCACCTTTCAGGGGACAGTGATCACAAACAGGATTCTTTGGCAAGCAGATCAATGCTCCCAATTCCATCAGGGCCTGATTGAATCCACCTGGATTATCCTCAGGTAATAGATCTTCTGCAATGCGCCAGAGCGCTTTTTCAGTTTCTGAAATTTGAAGCGGAGTAGAAATATTGAACAGGCGAGTGAAAACCCTTTTGATATTTCCATCAAGAATGGGGGAGGGCTGATTGAATGCGATAGATGAAATTGCTCCCGCTGTATAGCGCCCGATGCCTGGTAAAGATTCAAGGGATTTGACATTCTCAGGCAAGGATCCATCAAAACTATCTACAATCAATTGGGCAGCTTTGTGTAAATTATGAGCCCGTTTGTAATATCCCAATCCTTCCCAGAGTTTTAATACCTTGTCCTGATCGGCCGATACGAGAGATCCAAGCGTCGGCAATTCACCCATCCAGCGTGTGAAATAGGGGATGACTGTCTCCACCCTGGTTTGCTGGAGCATGATTTCCGATACCCAGATTGCATAAGGGTCAGTGGTGTGCCGCCAGGGCAGATCCCTGGCATAAACCTGATACCAGTTAATGAGTTCAGTAATGATTCTTAGTTTTATCTCTGGGTTAATCACAATGGACAAAGTGTACCATTTTTAACTATGGCAAGGAATTTTTATTGACAACCTTCGCCAATCGTCTACACTCAATGCTGGAGTAGGGGATGATACGGATCTGGCCTGGATCAGGCGGGATCCGACGGCGGCCAATCAGATCCAGTTAGCCTTTAAATATAGCATCCCCGGACCAACCGGTTTTCTGTGGAGTGCCTGGTCAGATGCAGGATTGATGGATCCGGGTTTGTTTGATTATAACGATCAATATACCTTTCCATTCGCCGGCAGTCCACATAGTGAAAGCCCTGAATATCCACTGAAAGATGTAGCAATGATAGATAGCACCTGTCGATCCTGGTACGATATGACCCCTATTGGTGATGAACCCGGTTTATGCACAATAACAGGAGACAAACCTGGCGGTGGTCCCTGGATGGGATATTGTATTTGGGCGCTTGGGATGACCAGCCCCCGGTTCCCCACTGCCCAACGTTAACATTAATGATAAAATACCGGTTGTTAGATATGGGGGGGGGCAAGTCAATCCTCAGCCAGGCTGGAGGATTGGCAAAATTCCTGCACTGCTGCCGTATGACAGAAAGTGAAAGAAACATCACTCCGCTGCATAAAGCTGCTCCGGTGTATGAGTGACTTTTGACGCATGCTGAAAAAGGATTTCCATGAAAAAATTGCTGCTTTTTACCGGTTTGTTCTTGTTATTAACACCAACCACTGCCTGTATCTCAATTCCCACTTTACCTCCCCCGGAATCGACGCTCGCGATTTACAAGCCGGGTAACGCCACAGCGCCACCTGAAACCCAAAAAGTCGAGGAAAATCTACCTTCTCCGACCTTCACAATAGAACCGACCCTGACAGCATCCCCTACTGAAGCACCAACTCACACTCTGGTTCCTTCAGTTACTCCAACAATCCCGCCGACACAAACCCAATCCCCCACACCAACCCAACCCCTCAATGAGTTTAATTCCTACCTTCAAAACGTGACCCGGGAATCAATCACGATTATGTGGCAAACTCCTTTACGCTACAGCTGGAGCAAATTACGCTATCGACTGATGGGTGATACAACCTGGATCGAAAAGTCCTTCTCAGAAAAAACGAAATTTCACGAAATTTCCCTTCAGGGACTTACCCAAGATACTACCTATGAGTATCAAGTAAGCATGGACGGCAGCAGCCAGTGGAGCCCCGCCAGGCCAGCTGTTTTTACCACTGCCCCAGATGCCAGCGAGACCTTCCGGGCAGCTGTTTACGGAGATTCCCGGAC
>JAGHAU010000170.1 GCA_021161345.1 Anaerolineales bacterium
ATCTATATAATCTTCTAAGATTTGGGGTTATGGTTAAGACTGAAAGTTCTGGCAGTTTCTTACTTTTCCCTCATCCCTAAAGCGGGTGGATTCTCCCAGTCTATTGGACCTTCCGCGAAGCGGTATTTCAGGCGCGGCAGCACGATCCCACCCCAGGCCCGTGTGAAGTAGTCAAATGCCTGGTCCCACTCGCCGCCCTCGCCCCAGCCATCATGGACCAGGCTGATCAGGGTCTCTTCAGGAGTGTTTTCCTCAAAATACACCACCACATGAGTCATCTCGCCCCGCACAGTAGGCAGGTTGGTTGGGGCGTTCCATGTGAACGAAAGCATCTTTTCCGGCTGGACCGCCAGGACGATCATTTCCTCACCGCCCTGTTCCCCGGGAGGAGCATCCAGGTTGAAAAGCATTTCATAGGCGCCGCCGGGTTTGAGCTCGATCCTGCATTTTGGAGCAAAAAAAGTCCTGGCGCCAGCTTCTGTGGTCCAGGCACCCCAGACCGCGCTCAGAGGAGCGGGAATTTTAATCTCGAACTTGATCTGTTTTTCCATATTTTAACCTTTTTAATAAGTGGGTGATTTCAGTATAGCACAGTGTAGGATAGTGATCAGTAATCGGTATTCAGTAACATGCGGGTGGTTATTTGCTTGAATTGTAGGTGAATTTAATGTACGATAAATGGGTGGATTTTACTGAGAGATGGTATAGAACTGGAATCGAATTTCGTGAAGATTGTCCTGGGATCCTTTGTTTTTAGAAAATACCGATATGAAAATATATCCAATAAACACCAATAACAAGGGGACTTTGCATAATTGCAATTAATCCTAGATTGCATATAATTAGTTTGTTCTTTATTATTAGGTCATACCTGAAGGGCGCTTATTCCTGGAGGGAAATCTAAAATAGGAGGTAAATACCATGTTTTTCGCACCGAAAGAAAAAGGCCAAGGTCTCGTTGAGTACGCTCTAATTCTTGTTTTAGTTGCAGTTGTAGTAATTGTTATTCTTTCTCTGCTCGGCCCGGCCATCGGCAATATTTTTAGCAATCTTATAGAGAACGTCTAAATGAACCATTAAGGTTCCAGGCGAGTGACCGCCTATTCAGTCATAACTACAAAACCCTTCTTATCCAGCAGGGTTTTGTTTTTTTGGAAAAGCAGATCACTGATTTTGGATGAACATCCAACTTGGGATCAACGTCTCTGACGGAAGCGTTCCTGTCTGGTTCGGGATGGAAACAAGACAGTGGACCTTAGTGGACATCAGCAGGAAGGGGATGATCCAATTCCCCGTCTCGCGAAACAAACCCAAGGGGGTTGGAGCTCCGATATTGAGGATATTTGTCATCATTCCTTTATCAACTCCACCCAGTGTGCGAGAGGTCCGGTGGATATTTCTCTTTGGGAAAATGCTATCAAAGAACCATTAAGCACGTTATCCCGGAGTTTCAGTTCGAGCCATGCTTTGTACGGTCGCCCTCGGTCCACATCTTCAGTTCCAAGTTCGCCCGACAACCACCCCCGCAGAAAAGATCCACCACCAAAGTTGTTCCACCTGGGGCAATCTTCTCTGTAGCTCACATTCTGGAGCAGAGTACGTGGCTGATTTCTGAGTGTGACGAAAACGCTACCAGATTCCTCGATCTCCAAGTTAAGAGATTTTCTTCCCTCGTAGGTATAGATGAATCCTTTCCAAGAGCCGATGAGGTCTGGAGTCGGCACAAACGGCGGTTCTTTGACAAGTTCGCTGGCCGGACCAGTAATCTCCTCAAACCTGTCGGGTAAAAGTGTGCGAAGGATTTCTATCTGGATCACATCCGGCCATTGGCTGTGTGTATTCGAGAGAACGGTAACGGCAAGGCCTTCTTCTGGAACCAAGGTGAGATCTGTACTCACACCAACAGTACCGCCGTTATGATATACCCCGCGCAAACCCTCTTCAGTGACTCCTATGAACCAACCAATACCATAGCCGCTTCCTTCGTGTTCCCATTCTTTCATTGGTCCAGTTTCTGGACCAGGGCGCTGCATTTCGTCTATGGCTGCACCGCTGATAATAGCCTTCTGATCGGGTAAGTCGTTCTTGAGATGGAATATCGCAAAGCGAATGAGGTCATGGGCGCTGCTATAGATCGCCGAAGCGCCTGGGCTGTCGGAATCGCAAGGGGGAACTACCAAACCTTCCGGTGTGTACTTGACGGACTGAGCCTCTTCAAGTCCTGGTCCTATGTGTACCGACGTGTGGTTCATCCCCAGCGGGACAAACACCTCCATACGCATAAAGTCCGCGTAACTCTGACCGGACACACTCGAGATCACTAAGCCGAGAAGGCCATATCCGAGGTTCGAATACTGATACCGCTCACCTGGCGCAGTAACTAGGTATCCATAGCGGCGGATAGTCTCTTCTATCAGCGGTGTTTGGTATGGATCATTGTCGTAATAATGCTGGGCATGGAGCGGCAGGCCGGCGGTGTGACTGGCGATCCGGCGCACCGTGGCATCCTCCACATCACCAACCCGGGCTTGGAGTTTGACCTCACCGAGGTAGTCGTTGATAGAGTTATCCAGATTCACTAACCCCCGCTCTACGAGAATCATCAAGCCTGTGGCCGTAATTGATTTTGAGATAGAGGCCAAGGCATACGTAGTATGTTCGGTGGCGGGAATATTATTTTCACGGTCGGCCAGGCCGAATCCTTCCTTCCAGATAATCTCGCCATCACGAGCGACAGCCACAGCCATTGAAGGGACTTCTCCTCCAGCTACCAGCTGTTCAATGTGCGCCCGGACTTCGCTGAACTGGTCTGCATCAGCTGTCAAGATTGGAGGAGCTGGTGTTGTTATAGGCCTTGCCCAGCAAGCAGTGATACAAATGACTACAAGCGTTAACATTGACATGAACTTTTTCATTATGCCAGCATTTGTCCTGCTTTGATTCGGCAGCGAATTACTACTCATGTTCTTAATCCTCATTTCCATTATCTGGTAGTTGAAAGACATCATCCACTGTTTTGCCAAACACTCTGGCAATCTTTATCGCCAGGATCAATGAAGGCACGTATTTTTCCTGCTCAAGGGCGATGATCGTTTGCCGAGTGCAACCGCATAGTTCGGACAGTTCCTGCTGGGTCATTTCATTATGCTCGAAACGCAGTTTGCGGATATGGTTAGTAACCTTATCTTTAGCCATTGACGCTCATTTCACTGTGCAACACCAGTGTGGCGACAGCCTGCGCAAGTAGCCCGAAGCAGCCGGTGGCGTAGGCCAAGAACCACATCCACCCGATGGGCAGGTTGCCGGCGGTTTCATAACCGAGGAACAAGGCGATGCAAACCACATAAACAAAGACCAGCACCGCAACCAGGGCAATCTCATTCGCCTGGCGGGCAATCTCCAGATCACGCTCGTCGCTGATCAAGGCGATGCCATCTTTTTTCTCTCGGGTTAGGTAGAGCATACTGCAGTAACCTATAAACCCAGAACCCAGTATAGCCGCGGCGATACCCATGCGAATCGAATCGTCTGCAAAGGTAGCTGCACCTCCCCCCAGAAAGAAAACCAATCCGAATGCCGCTGCAACCAGCCCCCAGATACCTAATCCAAAACGTGCTCTTATTTTTGTTTGAGTTATCATTTTTACTCCTCGTGTATAATATTTCATACACAGTGTATACTAATTCTTACTATTTGTCAATGCTATCTTACATTATTCTTTGATTGATACCCTGGTAGTCTTTCAATAGTAATATTCGATTAATACAAAAAGGGGCTGCCCCAAAAGTGATTGGAACAGCCCCTTCCTGTTGTGTGGACGTTAGTGGACAGATCTCGAACCGGTTAATCGCTATTGTATCGTATGCTATTTATAACTGAAAGTATAATCTCAATATTATAAATCGGTCAGGAACTCCAAAACCATATTATTGAATTGCTCTGGGTCCTCCAAATTGGACACATGCCCAACACCTGATAATACTTCTTTCCTTGAATCCTTAATTTGCTCGTGTAATAAATTGCTTACCTCGTGTAACTCTGCGGTATCGAATTCGCCTACGAGAATTAACGTTGGTGTACCAATATTTTTCAGTTGTTGAATGGATGGCGGTTCCAACGAAATTGCTGGATTTTCATTAATAAAGTGCCAACCAGAATAATCAGCTAAGATATTCCATAATTGATTTGCAACGTCAGGAATCATTGATGCGGATTTGAATATATCAAGAGAGCCAAATAAGACTTTCGCTTCATCTATACCTGAGGAAAATGCAAGCTCCACTACACCTTCAAGTGATTTTTCGAACTCGATTAGGTTATAGCCACCTAATGCTGAATCTACAGGTATTAGGGCATCAGCCATTTCTGGATACTGTAAAACAAAATCAGTTGCTACCATTCCTCCGAGTGAAAGACCGAGAATGTAAGCTTTAGAAATATCAAGGTGATCGAGCAATAATTTTAAATCTTTCGAATGGGAGAAGGAATCTCCTGTTGGTAGATCTGACTTTCCAAATCCACGCAGGTCATAACACAATACCTGGTATTTTTTGGAAAAAGTTTTAATCTGGGACTCCCACATCCGGGAATCAAGAGTAAATCCATGGATAAGCACTAAAGTTGGTCCGGATCCAGTTATTTCATAATATATTCTAGTACCATCCAGATCTGTGTAACCAGTTTTTTTCTCCATACGACCTCTTTCGAAAAATAAGTATTAACACTCTATTGTCAGTATAGCATGGAGAAAATGTAAATATTGATTGGCTCAATATCGTTCTATAAAATCGAGCATTTTAAAGAAAAAACCGCTATTCAATTAGAATAGCGGTTCGTGTGTGGGCGCGAATGGACTCGAACCATCGACCTCACGGATGTGAACCGTGCGCTCTAACCAACTGAGCTACGCGCCCTTATGCAGGCAAAATTATAGCACTCAGCTAAATTATTGAAAAGACCTTGGTCGTTGAGGAAATAGTTTCCTAATTAAATACCTAGGGGGTTTTATCAAGCAGGGCCATCATCTCAGCTAGAAGATCCTGGTTGGCATCAAGGTCCTCACCCAGGTCTGTTAAACACAGGCTGGCGTAATCCCGAAAGAAAATCCGGCTGGTGGATTTGATCGCCGAGGAAACTGCGGAGAGCTGCTGCATGATCTCGCGGCAGTCGCGTTCCTCATCCAGCATGGCCTGCACTCCCCGGACCTGGCCCTCAATGCGGCGCAGGCGTTTGATCAGCTGCTGTTTGGTTTCCCGGTTCTCGATTTTCATCTTTTGATCCAGCACACGGCTGGGATTAACATCCTCCCGCTCAAGTGAAGCGCGGGGCAGGTGCGCTTGAAACAGAGGAATTCCTTCCTCCGGAGGAAGCGCCGATCACCGCTCCGGCAGTGATCTTCTTTTGGGTCTCTTTTTCACCGCAGTGGGGACAAACCGGTACCTGATCCGCTTCCGAAAAGCGCATCAGTTTGTCAAAGATTTCCCCGCAGCTGGGGCATTGGTATTCGTAAATGGGCATTATTTATACCTCGTTCCTATATACTCCCCCCCACTATACCACAAAAATGAGGGACGGACTCCTTTATTAGGACTTCGTCCCTCTAATATCACGGTTTCCTCAAAGGATCACGCATCCTAATTCTTAGCGACCAAGAAGATGTTTATCAAAGAAATCCACCAAGGATTTCTTATAAAGTTCCGGCTGGAAATCCTGAAAATTAACATGTCCGGCTTCCTCGATCCAGACCAACTCCTTGGGCTCCGCGGCTGCGGCAAAAAGCTGCCTGCCGACCTCAGGCCCGATCTTGTCATCCATTCCGCCGTGAATGATCAGGATCGGGACCGGGCTGATATCGGCGATGACCGCTTCTGTGTCCAGGGCTTCCGCCTTAAAATCTGCCGCACCTTCGGCCCAGAAGACGATGAATTTAGCCAGCAGAGGAATCAAGGCAGATGGAATATCGGTTTCGAACTCGATGAACTTTTCAACCACTTGCTGGGTGAGGGCAAAAGCGCTGCCGGTTGCAACAGCTGCCACGCCCCGATCCCCTGCGGCGTAGAGGATGCTTGTCCCACCCCCCATGGATTCTCCAAATAACCCGATCCG
>JAGHAU010000037.1 GCA_021161345.1 Anaerolineales bacterium
GACCTGCTCCACTCCAGCAGGGGATTCAGGTTCACTGGAACGGGGATAGGTGTAAATGCAGTAATGGGTGATGAGATCTCAGTGGATGACGGTATCACCTTTCAAATCAACCTACCCAGTAAGGCAGAATGTATTTTAATCAAGGATGGTCAGCCAGTAAAACACTGGCAGGATAAAAAGATCTGTTCTTATTCAGCAACAGGGCCAGGAGTTTACCGAGTCGAGGTCTACCAGAAATTCCTGGGACGCAGGCGAGCCTGGATATTCAGCAATCCCATTTATATTCGAGAGTGAGAAAAATGGAATTTAAATTGCAAGCACCTTTTCAGCCTATGGGAGATCAACCTCAGGCTATAAAAAAACTCATTCAGGGAATCAAGAATGGGGAACAGCACCAGGTATTGCTGGGTGCCACAGGGACGGGGAAAACTTATACGATTGCCAATGTAATCCAAGAAATGCAGCTCCCGGCCCTGATCATTGCCCATAACAAGACCCTGGCAGCCCAGCTTTATGCTGAATTCAAATCCTTCTTCCCTGAAAATGCAGTGGAATTTTTCGTCAGTTATTATGATTATTACCAACCTGAAGCCTATGTACCTCATCATGACCTGTTCATTGAAAAAGAAACTGACATTAACGAAGAAATTGAACGTTTACGATTGGCAGCTACCACAGCCCTGATGTCTCGCAAGGATGTCATCATCATCGCCTCAGTTTCATGCATATACGGGCTCGGCAACCCCGAAGCCTATGGAAAAGTGGTGATCGACCTCCAGGTGGGATCGGTATATCGCAGAAATGCCCTGCTCCGCCAGCTGATCGAAGGCCAGTACAGCAGGAATGACATCGATTTAAAACCAGGTTCTTTCCGCGTCCGGGGAGATACCCTTGAGATCGCTCCGGCCTACGATGATCAATTCATTTACCGAATCTCGTTCTTCGGGGATGAGGTAGAACGCATCACCCGCATTGACCGGGTAACGGCGGAAATACTGGAAGAGATCCAGGAAGTGAATATCTATCCTGCCAAACACTTCATCACAGATGAAGAAAAATTGCGTCAGGCGATCGCAGATATTGAAGAAGAGCTAAACGAACAGGTCATTACATTCAATAAACACGGTAAATTACTGGAAGCACAACGGATCGAACAGCGCTGCAAGTACGACCTGGAAATGCTGCGTGAGATCGGTTATTGTTCCGGCATTGAGAACTATTCCCGCCATCTAGATCAACGGCCCGTCAATTCCCCACCCTGGACCATGATGGATTACCTCCCGCAGGATTATTTACTGATCCTGGACGAATCCCACATGACTGTGCCCCAGATCCGGGGCATGTTCAACGGTGACCGTTCCCGGAAAGCTACCCTGGTGGAATACGGTTTCCGGCTGCCCTCTGCGCTGGATAACCGGCCCTTGCAGTTTGAAGAATTCGAAAAAAAGATGGGGCATACCATCTACACTTCGGCCACGCCAGGCCCTTATGAGCTAAACAAGGTCAAAAAAGTTATTGACCAGGTGATCCGTCCCACGGGCCTGATCGACCCCAAGGTTATTGTCCGACCAATAGAAGGCCAAGTTGATGATCTGATTGGAGAAATTTATCAGCGTTCGGAACGCGGTGAGCGAGTGCTGGTAACCACACTCACCAAGCGTATGGCTGAGGACCTTTCAAAATACCTGGAGGACAGCGGCATTAAGGTTCATTATCTGCACTCGGAAATCGACACCCTGGAAAGAGTCGGTATCCTGCGCGATCTTCGGTTGGGAATTTACGACGTAGTAGTCGGAATAAACCTGCTCCGGGAAGGCCTGGACCTGCCGGAAGTTTCCCTGGTGGCGATCCTGGATGCTGATAAAGCCGGATTTTTACGCTCTGATACAGCTTTAATTCAAACCATCGGCCGGGCTGCCCGCCATATCGAAGGCACTGTGATCATGTATGCGGATAAAGTCACACCGGCCATGCAAACCGCTCTGGACGAGACCGATCGCCGGCGGCAGATACAAACCGAATATAACCAGGAACATGGCATTGAGCCGGAAAGCATTAAGAAAACCATTTCTGATATCACAGACCGGGTTAAACGAGGCGCTATCAAAGAAGAGAACGCTGATTATCAAGGCGGCCTGGAAGGAATCCCGGTACCGGAGTTGAAGGATATTATCCAGGAACTTGGAAAACAGATGCTGGTGGCTGCAGAGAATCTGGAATTCGAAACCGCCGCAGGATTAAGAGATCAGATATTTGAATTAAGGGAACTATTGGCATTGAAGACGAATATGAAACCCTGGGAAAAAATCAATCTACTGGCGGGGAAGGAATGATAAGACGGGAGACGGAGGACGGGGGACTGGTTTCAACCCAATAGTTTACTTTCCCACCCCGTCATCCTGAGCCTGAACCCGAGCTTTAACGAGGGGAAGGGGAAGGATCCATATGCCGATCCCTGGTCAGAGCCATTCAAATATCCATTACTTATTGCTCACATAGCGAATATGGATTCTTCCATTTCGCTTCGCTCATTTTCAGAATGACAATTTAGAAGAGGTTTGCTCATTCACGCACTAAATACTTGAAAGTATGCGCAATGGGATTCTGGTCGTCCTCAGGAAAATCCTGCTCGCAGATCACAGACCAAGCTGTTTGGTCAAACTGGGGGAAATAGGTATCAGCTTCTACGCTGGTATGCACCAATGTCAGGTAAATATGGTCCGCGAGAGTTAGAGCTTCCCTGTAAATTTCAGCTCCCCCGATAATAAAAACTTCATTCTCCCCCGCATTTTCTGCCAAAGTCAGAGCTTCATCCAAAGTTGGCGCTGTGATACAATCTGGGGCTTTAAACTCAGGGTTCCGGGTTAGGATGATCATCTGTCTGCCAGGCAGCGCTGAGCCGATCGATTCGTAGGTCTTCCTACCCAGGAGCAAATGATGTCCCATGGTAAATTTCTTAAACCGGGCTAGATCACCAGGCAGGTGCCAGGGAATGTGATTTTCAAAACCGATACCCCCTTTCTCATCTACCGCAACAATAATGGATATGATCATACTGAGACCTTGGCCTTGATATGGGGGTGGGATTGATAATTTTCCAGTTGAAAATCCTCATATACAAAATCAAATAGGGAATCAACTTTCGGGTTGATATTCATTACCGGCAGTGGATAGGGTTTCCGCTCCAATTGCATACGAGCTTTCTCGAGGTGATCATAGTAAAGATGGGTATCTCCCAGAGTATGCACAAAATCACCCGGCTGTAGACCACACACCTGGGCCATCATCATCGTCAACAGGGCATAAGAGGCAATATTAAAGGGAACACCAAGGAAAACGTCTGCTGAACGCTGGTACAGCTGGCAGGATAATTTTCCATCCGCGACATAAAACTGGAATAACAGATGGCAGGGAGGCAGGGCCATTTTATCGATCTGGCCTACATTCCAAGCGCTGACCAGGATCCGGCGTGAGTTGGGATTATTCTTGATCTGCTCAACTGCCTGTGCGATCTGGTCCACCACTCCGCCTTCCGGGTCCTCCCAGAAGCGCCACTGAAAACCGTAAACCGGTCCAAGTTCCCCATTTTCATCCGCCCATTCATCCCAGATGCGAACGCCGTGCTCCTTGAGATATTTAATGTTGGTTTCCCCCTTCAGGAACCATAATAATTCATAGATGATAGACTTCAAATGCAGCTTTTTGGTCGTCAGCAGTGGAAATCCCTGGCTGAGATCAAACCGCATTTGGTAACCAAAAACAGATTTAGTCCCGGTTCCGGTCCGGTCCCCTTTATCAACTCCATAATCAAGAATATGCTGCATCAGATCAAAATATTGCTTCATTCTCACCTCAGAATAGGGAATCTACTGATAGCTTATCACAATTCCTTTTCAGCTGCGACCAGGTTGGTCTGATAGAATAATATGCAGCCAAACAAGGAAAGAGAACGATGGCAATAAATAATGTGACGCGGTTCCTGGACAGCCGAAAAGTCCCCTACACCGTCTTTGAACTCCCCCGAGAAAAATTAGGAGGAGAGGAAACTGCCCACCTGTTAAATGCTCTGCCAGAGATCGTCTTTAAGAGCATCGTGATCCTCCGCAAGGGGTCTGGTAAACCCATCCTGGCAGTGGTGCCGGGAAACAAAGAGGTCAATCTAAAAAAGCTGGCGGCCAGCGTGGGTGAAAAGAAGGTTTCGCCAGCCACTCAGAGAGAAGCAGAGAGGATTACCAAACTGCAGGCCGGTGGTATCTCTCCCCTGGCTTTATTAAACCGGGGATTTGAGATCGTGATCCACAGATCAGTTCAGGAATTTGAAGAGGTTCATGTATCCGGGGGAGAACTCGGGGTTAATATCCGCCTGTCATCCAGCGACCTGGTCGATCTGACCAGGGCCAAAGTTGCAGATATCAGTTAAAATTCAGCCTTTGATCACAACCAGGGGTTTGAGCTGGGCAACCTTAGCAGTTATGCCAGCCCTGGTGACTGTCTCGACTACCTCATCAACGTCTTTATAGGCTGCCGGGGCTTCTTCTGCCAGTCCAGCCATAGATCCTGCCCGGATGGTTATGCCATCCTTTTTCAATGCCTTCAACAGATCCTCCCCCCTGATGGTTTTTTTTGCCTGCGTGCGGCTCATAACTCTTCCCGCCCCATGGCAGCTTGATCCGAACGAACGGGCCATGGCTTCGGATGTGCCTCTCAATACCCAGGATGAAGTTCCCATACTACCTGGTACCAATACAGGTTGACCGATCTTTTTGTATTCAGATGGCAATTCCTCTAACCCTGGTCCAAAAGCCCGGGTGGCTCCCTTACGGTGAACGCAGACTTCCATGGAGTTTCCATCAATTTGATGAGTCTCGATCTTTCCGATATTATGGGCGACATCGTAAACAAGATGAAGATGCCAATCCTTTACCCTGCCCGCCAGCACACTTTCGAATGCCTCCCGGGCGTAATGGCTCAACACCTGGCGGTTGGCAAAGGCATAATTAGCCGCACAGGCCATGGCAGCGAGATAAGCTTCTCCCTCTGGGCTGTCCATCGGCGCGCAAACCAATTCCCTATCGGGGAGTTCGATACCGTATTTGATAACAGCACTCTGAAGACTTTTTACATAATCTGAACAAACTTGATGTCCCAACCCGCGAGAGCCGCAGTGGATTTGCAGCGCCAGGTCACCTTCATATAAACCCATTGCCCTGGCAGCTTTCTGATCAAAGACCTTAGAAACCAGATCGATCTCGATAAAATGATTCCCGGCACCTAATGAACCCACCTGCCCCATTCCTCTTTTTAAGGCCCGGGGGCTTAGGAACCTGGGATCTGCTCCTTGAAGCTGGCCACCATCCTCTGTCCTCCGTAAATCCTGATCGGTCGCAAATCCATTTTCTTTCGCCCAGCGCGACCCTTTCCGGCAGACATCTTCAACATCCCGGGAGGTTAAACGGTGGTGGCCGCCAATGCCTACTCCGCTGGGACAGAATTGGTTCAAGGCAGTTGCCAGCTCTTCCAAATAGCTTTTCCCTTCCTGGTAGGATATTCGGCTGCCTAACAGGCGCACTCCGCAATTTATATCGTAGCCTATTCCTCCGGGCGAGATCACACCCTCTGGATAGCGGGTGGCCGCTACACCGCCAATCGGGAATCCATAACCCTGGTGCATATCCGGCATCACCTTTACCGAGCCCACCAATCCTGGCAGCGCACAGACATTGACCGCCTGTTCCAGGGATTTATCCCTGGTGACGTCCTTTAACAGGGTCTCTGATGCGAAGATCCGCACAGGGACGCGCATGTCCGCCCGGTAAGATACCGGAATTTCCCATTCGTAGCTTGATATTCTTTTTAGATCGGCTATGGAAACCATGCAAGACTACCTCTAAACACAAATAAATCAGATATCAAATACGATATTCACCTCGTAACCATGGTCTGTTTCACGGATATTAAGCCGGTGATATGTGACAGCTTTGATATCACGCTGATAGGATTTTATCTGGGTTCCCCTCAATTTGGCCTTAAGAGAAAAATTAGTACTGATCGAGAGTTTTTCTATTGAAAACAACATATAATCCTCTGTTAGCCGGTATAGCAACTCCTCCAGGAAGAGAATTAAGAGACCTTCATAATCCATCGCGTCCAGAGATATAGTTTCCTTAACAGCAGAGAATCCTTCTTCGTAATCCTCTATACCTGAGAGATGGAACAATCCATCAGCTGCGGCTAAAAACAGGGAGGCCATATCATCTCCCCAGACCTTGATTTCCAGGTCAGCTGTATGGGACAGTTCTTCAAAACCAGCGAGTGTATCATTCATGATTGCCTTCAGTATACATAATTTCTGGCTTTTTTTCAGCACCCTTGTAAAAAGAAGTAACTAAACTCATAGTTTTGTAAAATCAGGGGGGTGATGAATGTCAATCTTGTGAAAAGAGTAGCCTTCTTCTATAATCACCCATACAAATAATTATCAGGAATAATCAACGGTGAAATATGGCAAAAACACCCCTATTTGCAGTAATTGGTGGATCTGGCCTCTATCAGATCCCAGGATTATCACAAACCGCTGAACATGCAGTGGATACAC
>JAGHAU010000066.1 GCA_021161345.1 Anaerolineales bacterium
CTATAAGTAATAATACCATAATATAAAAATATATACCATCACGTTAATTCACAATATATTGGTGTTTAGTAGGTGATTATGATTATAATCTACAATTTCTTGTGTGTTAACTGTCAGAATTATTTAAGTCATTAATCATCGACCCCGACCGATGTCCCTTCTTGGGATTTTGTGAAGCATCCTGGAAGGGTCTACTCCTATTTTAAAAGAAAAACACCTGCTGGTAAAAACCAGCAGGTGTTTTTTTAAATCAGGTTTCGATCTTACTCAAGCTCTGCCACCAACTCAGCGGCTGTGATATTCAGCTCGGCCAGGATGGCGTCAATCGCTTCTGCGGTCTCCGCTGCGTAAAGCTGTGCTGCAGCATCATCCACTGCCCTGCGGACCGAGTACCAGGCCGTGAAGGTCTCTGGTTCTCCCTGTCCAAGAGCAGCCAGTGCCAAAGTTGACTGGAACTGCGGTACAGCGGCAATGTAATCAGTCAGCATGCCTTCTGTGGAGAACTGGGTGGGCAGATAACCACTCGCCTCAACCCATTTAGCCTGTTGCGCCGGAGCGGTCAGGAATTTGATCCAGAGCCAGGAAGCCAGTTCCTGTTCCGGGGTGGATTTCAGGACACCAAAGGTCTGGGTAAAAGCATCTACGCCCTGTCCGCCATCGGAGCCGGGGAAGGCCAGGAAACCCCACTCATCATCTGGGAATAAGCCATCTGCAAAGGCATAACCGTAGTACTTCAGCCCGGAGGTGGAGCTCAAGGTCACCAGGGCCAGGCGGTTAGCCTGTTCCGGATTGGGGTAGCTCTCGGTCTCAAATGTGCATCCGCTGGCTTTTAGATCATTCACATACAGCGCTGCAGCTTTTGCTGCCGGGGTGTTGAAGTCATAGGCCGTACCGTCCGCGTTCAGTTCAACCCCGCCAAAAGCATGCAGGAAGGACAGGTAGTTGGAGGCGCTGGCGTACCACACCATACCGCCGGTACCATCGTTGTCAGGATTATCATCTGCTGCGTTGGCTTCAGCTGCTGCACAGAGCTGGGCTTTCAACTCTTCAGGGGTGGAGGGGGCTGCATCAAATCCCAATTCCTGGGCCCAGGTGTAGTTATAAACCATCACATTAGCAGATTGGCTGAATGGCCAACCCAGGCGGGCGCCTGCAGAGGTAACACCCAGGTTAAAGACACCTGGATAAATATCAGCGATCTCGTCCTCGGTGAGACCGTAGGTCTCATCGAAAACAAACTGGTTCAAATCAACAATCAGATCCACAGTATCCCAGTTGTTAAGGGCGCTGGTGTAAGCCTGGGCGATCTGGGGAATATCACCGGACTGAATGCCAGCGTTGACCTTGTCTTCCAGGTCATTGTAGGAACCCTGGTCCAGGGCTTCGACGGTGATACCGTATTCATTGCTGGCATTGAATTCTTCTACAAAGGCTGCAATGGTTTCATTGCGGGGATCACCTTCACCATAGACGTGCCAAAATTGGACAGTGGTGCCGCTGAGGTCCAGCATGGGTACCTCTTCGACTTCCGCTTCTGCCTCTTCTTCCACTTCGGCGACTGGTTCTTCTACTTCTTCCACGACCGGCTCTTCCACGGGGGCTGGAGGCGGCGCACATGCGCTCAGTACCATGGAAAGTACCAGCAGTGAAGCAAACAAAATTGTGATCAGTTTCTTAGGCATTTTTTCTCCTCAAAGATATTGTCTGGTAAAACGGAAAAGCATGTGATTATTTGTGGGCCATCACCTCCTTTAACCAACAGTAAATATATTATAACTTTATCCTTTTAGTCCACTACGGGCAATACTCTCTGTGAACTGTTTTTGGGTGAAGAAATACAGGATCAAGATCGGTATGATGGTGATAAAGGCTGCGGCCATGATGTAATGGATCTCCTGCCCTGCTTCTGTGACAAAGTTCATCATCCCGACAGAGATCGGACGCCAGTCAGGCGTGTTGGTCACCAGCAAAGGCCAGGCCAATGAGTTCCAGGAGCCTATAAAGGTCAGAACCACGATTACCATCAATGGTGCTTTGGAAAGCGGAAGGACCACCTGGAATAAAAACCGCAGGTGTCCCGATCCATCGATACGGGCGGCATCAAAAAGCTCATCCGGGATCTGGGCAAAAAATTGGCGCAGCATAAAGATATTAAATACACTACCCATAAAGGGTACGGTTAATGCGGGCCAGTTATTGATCCACTTGATCGGGCCAATTCTACCCAGCCAAGTAACAGTCAGAAAGTTTGGAATAATCGTGACCATGGCAGGGATCATCATCGTGCTCAACAGGATACCAAAGATCAGATCCCTTCCTGGGAATTTAATACGGGCAAAACCATAAGCCGCCAGGACACTGATGCTTACACTGCCAATTAATGAGATTCCAGTGATTCGGATGCTGTTCCAAAAATATGTTGGAAAATTACCCCTTCTCCAGGCTTCAATATAATTCTCAAAATGCAGCTCGGATGGGAAGAATGAACTTCCCAATGCTTCTCCGATGGTCTTTAATGAGGTGGAGATCATATAGATAAAAGGCACTATAGATATTATTGCGCCAATGATCAAAAAGGTATAGGTGAGGATTGATAAAAACTTTGTGCGTTTCTGTGACATATTCTATTCCCACCAAACTATAAATAAAACACTTTTGATCCCTGAAATTTGTTATTGATGGCAGTCAATCCCAGGATAATCGCAAAGAGAACAAAAGCCATGGCTGAAGCATATCCATAGCGAAGTTTATCAAAGAATTCCAGGAAGATCGCCACGCTGAAAGTATCTGTCGTACCCAACGCCAATCCTTCTCTGAATACCCATAAGGTCGCAAAGGCTTTAAAGGTACCGATTATGGCTATCAATGACAGGAAATAGGTTGTGGGTGACAACAGCGGGAAGGTAATGTAGCGGAAGATCTCCCACTTGCTGGCACCGTCAATATCTGCCGCATCATTCAATTCTGTCGGAATATTTCCTAATCCAGCCAGATAGATCACTATGTTGTAGCCTACATAGGTCCAGACAGAGTGAATCATAACAACTGTCAAAGCCAGGCTGGGTCCTGCAGCCCAGGCAGGAAGATTGAGGCCCAATGCCTCACCGACGATCAGATTGACACCTTTGGATTCCTGCAACCAAGCCAGGCCGCTACCCCCTAAACCTCGCAGCAAAAGGTTAATCAATGCTGTATCTCGATTGGCAAAGATCTGTCGGAAGATCGCTGCGCTGGCAATAAAGGGCGTGACATAGGGCAGGAAAAAGACCATCCTGAAGAACTCGGAGCCCCTTAATTTCCGGAAAAGCAGGATAGCCAGGAAAAGGGACAAGGTTAACTGGACGGGCACGGTACCGGCAGAGAAGAATATAGTGACTTTTAATCCGTTCCAAATATCTTTGTCACCTCCGGACATCAGCAGCGGTATCTCTCCCACCAGGATCCAGGCGCCGGTTAAAAATGTGAAAGCTCCCAGGATGCGGAGCCAGAATTTCCAGCTGCGGTCTGACCGGGGCGCACCATTCCATAACATCCAACCCAAAACAAAAAGAACTATGCCAGCCGCGATGGTAATAACCCGGGGCCAGATCCCAGGATCGGTGCCTGTTTCCAAAGCTGCTGTATAAACCCCTGCGATCTGCAAGTAGGTAAAATACAACAAACCCAGACCAGACCCGAGAGCAATCCAGACCAATGTAAACTGAGTTTGGAAATAGGATCCCTGGGGTTTTTTATAGAGGATCAAGGCCAAAACACCAATCACAATCGCAACAATCAACACGACAGTAAAGTAATACCAGGAATAATATACGATGGGAGCGTAAAATGCTTCTCTGATCAATTGTGAAAATAACTCACGGGTTTTTTCGACACCCAATAATTTTTGTCCAATATCCAGAAATTCTGGCAGCTGATACCAGAGGTAACGCAAAAAATAATAAGCTGTCCAGGCATATAAAAATCCGGGGATCGCCAATAGCCAGGGCTTTTGTTCTACCTCACGAGCAGTCTGGATGATCCTCTTGAGCAGGATATAAGCCCCCACCAGAGCTCCAATTCCAATGAGGAATGCGGCTACATATGCCAGGTTCCCAATGGCGCGAACATAGTTATCCAATCCAATAAAATCCGTCCGGAGAATACGCCATTTATGCAGGCTGACAAATAGTGCAAAGGCAACCGGGAATATACCAAACATGAAGATCAGAATTAACGCGGGAGTAACAAATAAATACCCCGTAAGCGACTCCTTAAAGTGTCGCATTCTACGAGGTGTGAAAAATTGCAGGAACCATTCCTTAACCGCTACTGGCCAACTCATCAACACATTCTCCTGGTTTGGAATTAAGTGTCTGCTATCCGAGTTTTCTTGAACTTATTATAATGTCAGAAACAATATTCTAACTTAAAAAATAGACTCTTTAATAGTATCTTTGACACTATTTAAATAATAAAGCCAAATACCATTCTTTTACCAACGGGATATAATTTATTTTATTAGCCCATTAGACGCAATACAGGACAGAAGAATTGAAAACTGAATTCACGATCACCTCTAAATCTATCCAACAAATCCTGAAAAGTGGAAATTTTATATCTCCAGACTATCAGAACCGTTCCATACTTAACATTCCCGCCAGCGCTGCTTACCTGCTGAACGTACCTGGTTTTAAACACAACACAGTGGATCAAGCCCTTTTAGATCCTCTCCGGGATGGAGTAAAGAATATCATCCTGGTATTGATGGACGCCCTGGCCTTTCAACGCCTTGAAAAATGGCTGGCAGAAGATAAAGACCTGGTCTGGCACAAACTGCTGCAGGCAGGTTTCCTGACTCCGGTGACCTCAATCTGCCCCAGCACTACCTGCGCCGCGATAACTTCTTACTGGACGGACAGTTCAGCCGCAGAACACGGAGTCATGGGCTACGAAATGTGGTTAAAAGAGTACGGCATTACCTCCAACATGATCACCCACAAACCAATCAATTATCGCAAACCAGGTGGAGATCTGACCCTGGCCGGATTCGATCCTGAAACTTTCCTCCCTGTAGAATCCAATACCCGGCACTTCCAATCCCATGGTGTTGACGTTCACGCGTTCCAGCATTTTGCGATCATCAATTCAGGCCTGTCCCAAATGTTCATGCGAGACACTAAGCGCCACCCTATCCGCACCTCGCCTGATATGTGGATCAGCATCCGTGAGCTGCTGGAATCGGAACGGGGTACAAAAAAATATATCTGGGCTTACTGGGACCAGCTGGATGGCATCTCCCATTTATTTGGTCCGGACAGCGAAAGAGCCAGGGCAGAATTCATGGATTTCAGCCGCAATCTTGAAACATATTTCCTGGACAGGCTGGATCCAGACCTCAAGAAAGATACCCTGATCATGCTGGCAGCGGATCACGGACAAATCACTACGGATAATACGGATGACAATTATGATTTAAATAATCATCCGGATTTTACTGGAATGCTGCATTTGACACCGACCGGGGAGAACCGGTTGGCTTATTTGCACATCAAACCCGGAAAGGTTGAAGCTGTAAAAGATTATATTGAGAAGGCCTGGCCGGATCAGTTCAGTCTAATCGATCCAGAAGACGCGGTCACTGGCGGGTTATTCGGAGCAGGAACCCCCCACCCCGAGATCTACAACCGCCTGGGTGACCTGATTGTCGCCGCCAAAGGAACCGCCTATTGGTGGTGGGCTAACAAACCCAATCCACTCATCGGCCGGCACGGCGGCTTGTCTGCTGAAGAGATGCTGGTGCCGTTTTTGGCAGGAAGACTCTAAAGGTTGCTTCGCAACCTGACCGGGGACGGGAGACGGGGACCGGCGGTCGCTACGCGGCCTGACCGGGGATAGGGGACGGAAGACCGGAGGTTGCTAAGCAACCTGACGGTATAAATACAAACATACTAACCGGTCTATTTACCCCCGTCTATTTTTTCCGGTCTCTTCACTCCAGTCTCTTATTCTCCATTCTCCACCTCAAAACCATTCTGGATCCAGTTGTTCATACCTCGATCCAGGCTGTGAACCCGGTTGAAACCGGCGGTCTCCAGTAAATAGACCGCCTGAAGGCTGCGGTTCCCGGTTCGGCAGTAGACCAGGATGGTTTCGTCCTGGGGTAATTCTCCGTATCGGACTCCCAGCTGTTCGAGAGGGATCAAGGTAGCGCCCGGTAGATGGTTGTCCTGGTATTCTTCCGGGGTGCGCACATCAAGCACAAAAACGTCATCCTGGAAAAGATGATAAGCTTCTGGAGCGCTGATGATCAGCGTACCAGCTGCAGGTTTAGTGGTGCAGGCAGATAATCCCGCGCTAAGTAGGATCGCAGCTAATAAAACCAGTGAGATCAAAAGGAAATTATATTTATTTTTCATAATCACAACCAATTTTAGAATATTTTTGGATATTAATTCTTTGCTAAGGATAACATATTTTATTGAGAGTCCTCTAAATCCCTGAACAACTTCCCAAACCGTATCACGGCGTAAAGGACCAGGATCACACCCACCACGATGTTAAGGATCTGGATCAGATTAACAGGGATAACCAGTTTTAGATATGAGATCCCAGTTACAACCAATCCCAAGAAAATCAGGGTAGCCAGGCCGGAAGCGAACCCGAAGGGAACCAGTTCCTTCCTGGAATATCCCTTTTCAATCGCCTTGCTGGTAAAGAGGCTTGTCCAGAAGATAATCGTTAAGGGACTGGAGATAGTTAGCATGAAAGTGTTCATAAAGCTGGAAAGATGATTGCCAACTTCCTGGGAAGTATTTGCCGGATCAGAATAACCCCCGATCGCGGATTGGATCATCAACCCACCAAAAATCAGAAGCACGATCGAACTCAGAGTCCCCAGGATACGTTTATTCCTACTCCGCTCCAGCAGCTTTCCCACTCCTAGGATGGATAGGGTGATGTACAGGTAATCCACCAGTACCGCTGCCAGGACGGCAAATAATCCATCCATCAGTGATCGCTGCAGGGTCAGATTTAGGATATAAAAGAACACTGGCCCGATTGCGATCTGCAAAATCAGGCCAGTGAGGAAGCCATCTAGAAATATCATAATTTCAAGCTAAAATCAGATATAC
>JAGHAU010000202.1 GCA_021161345.1 Anaerolineales bacterium
GAATATGAGTAACCTAAGCTCCCGGAGTTTTGAAACTCCGGGAGCTTTTTTTGTTCCTTGAAGGACTTTATCCTTGTATTTAAAATCCTGAAAATCATGTTATGATTCAAGAACTATTTGTAATCATTCTGCATCAATAAAAATAAAGGAGAGAGGAAATGGATTTCGGATTAGCATTTTCGTATGTCTTTGAAGATAAAGACTGGGTGAAAAAATTGGCCCTGGCCAGCGTGTTGTGTCTAACTGTGATCGGGATTATCCCCGTCCTCGGCTGGGGACTTGAAGTGATGAAGCGTGTCATTAAGGAAGACCCGGAGCCACTGCCAAATTGGAGCGAATTTGGACAATACTTCGTGAAGGGGCTTTTAGTTGTCCTGGTGGGATTTGTTTATTCCCTGCCGGTCATTGTTATCGGAAGCTGCAATGCAGGCGCTGGTGCCCTGCTCGGAAATACAGGTGAAGATTTCGCAACTCCGCTGATCTGGATCCTGACCACGTGCCTGAGCTGTCTTTATATCTTATACGGTGTGGGCATCTCCCTGGTAATTCCTGCGGCATTGGGCAATTACGCCGCCAGTGGTGAGTTTGGATCCGTGTTCAAACTTGGAGAGATCTTCAGGATCGTGCGTAATAACCTCGGGAACTATGGATTGGTGTTTTTGGGTCTGCTGCTGTCGAATATCATTGCCCCCCTGGGCGGTGTTGCCTGTGGGATCGGTATAGCAGTAACAACTGCCTACGCGATCTTATTTAACTCCCACCTGATGGGCCAGGCCTATAAAGTTGCTGGTACAGGAGGAGACCTTCCAGCAGATCCGATTCCTGATGCGAGCTAAGGCTTTATCCTCTTGCAAAATTAGATGAACAAGGAGGTAGGATATGGCGATGACAAAACCAGGTAAGGTCCAGAATTTGTCGATTTTGATCATAATAAGTGGAGTTTTGAATATCCTGGGGGGTGGATTATTAGCCCTGCTGATCATCATAGGCACGATTGGCATAGGTCTTTTATGTACGCCGATCCTGGTCCTGCCAATGGTCCTGGGCGTTGCAGAAATCATCTACGGTATTAATATGATGGCGGATCCTCCCCGGATTGAAGAACCCTCCCTGACGATTGCTATCCTGGAGATTTGCAGTATTCTATTTGGCAATATCTTTGGACTTGTGGTTGGAGTGATCAATCTTGTTTTCATTAATGATCAGGAACTTAAAGCTTATTTTGAAAGTTTGAAATAGGCTTGTTTCGTGTTAAACAAAAAGGATACGGTTTTCTTTAAGGAAACCGTATCCTTTTAATTAAATTTAGGACTTCGTCCCTATCTATTTATCCTTTCGCAAAATCATACCCTTTATCCATAGCCTTAAAGTTGATTGGCAGGGTCTTTTTATGCCTTTCCGGGATATGCTCCTCAAGGGCTTTTTTAACCGCATCCAGGGGGAGGATAGGTTTCATAGCCAGCATGGCTCCCATCATGATCATATTTGCCAGTCGGACCATGCCGAGCTCTTCGGCAATTTCGTTGGCGGGAATCAATAGAGATTGAATGCCTTTGCGCTCGATCTCCCGATTGAACAGGGATGAATTGGCTACCAATACACCGTCATCCGGCACCAAATACTCATACTTATCCACCGAGGGTAGATTCAATGCCAGGACAATGTCCGGGTTTCTCACCAGGGGAGATCCGATGGCTTCCTCGCTGACAATCACTGTGCAGTGGGCGGTGCCGCCCCGCATCTCAGGACCGTAGGAAGGGATCCAGGTCACTTGCAATCCGTTATCCATTGATGCATAGGCCAGAACCTGCCCGGCGAATAATGTGCCCTGGCCGCCAAAGCCAGAAATGATAATACTGGTTTCTTCCATACCTTATTACTCCTTATACCTTCAGTGATTCCAGAACAGAGGAGACCTTATAATCTCCCAGCGGGAATACCGGGACCATTTTTTCAGCTACAAATTCAAGGGCTTCCTGAGGGCTGATCTTCCAGTTAGTAGGACAGGAAGAGAGCAGCTCAACCATGGAGAAACCCAATCCTCTCTCTTGAGCCTCAAATGCCAAACGGATGGCCTTTTTTGATTTCCTGATGTTGGCTGCGTCGTGCAAACTGCGCCGAACAATGTAACTGGCTCCATCCAGATTGGAGAGGATTTCTGCCATACGGATAGGATAACCGGCCAATTTCACATCTCTTCCCAGGGGAGAGGAGGTGGTTTTCATTCCTACCAGCGTGGTCGGGGCCATTTGCCCTCCGGTCATACCGTAGATGGCATTGTTAATGAAGATCACTGTGATATTCTCGCCTCGGGCAGCAGCGTGCATGATCTCGGCTATACCAATCGAAGCCAGATCGCCATCTCCCTGGTAAGTAAAAACTGTGTTCTCAGGAAGCACTCGCTTGATACCTGTTGCCATGGCAGGAGCTCGACCGTGGGCGGCTTCCACAAAGTCCATTTTGAAATACCGGTAAGCAAATACCGAACATCCCACGGGAGCCACACCTATGGTCTTTTCGCGCAGGCCCATTTCATCAATCACCTCGGCGATCAAACGGTGGGCAGTACCATGAGTGCAGCCGGGGCAATAATGGGTGTGGACATCAGTAAATGATTCGGGACGCTGATAGATAACCTCTGTAGTTGCAACCATTATTTATCTCCTGTGAGCATTTTATCCATGCGGGTGATCCATTCATCACGGGGATCGTTGGCGCCGGGGTCATTATTGGCAGCCACACGCCGGATCTCATCCAGGATTTCATCAGGCAGCGGCGTCACACCGCCCATTCTGCCGTAAAATTCGATCGGCACTTTTCCCTGGACGATCCTCATGATATCGTCCAGCATCATCCCGGAATTCATTTCAACCACTAATATTCGTTTTACTTGCTTGGTGAGTTCAATCAAACGTTCCTGGGGGAATGGCGCAAGGGTGATCGGTCTCAATAACCCTGCTTTGATGCCTTCTTCCCGGGCCTCACGAATGGCGGAAGATGCCACCCGGCCGGCAGTACCAAACCCGATGACCAGAACTTCCGCATCCTCGATCTCATATTCATCGTAGATCACTTCATTCTTCTCAATCTCTTTCCAGCGTTTTAACAGGCGCAGGTTGGTGATTTCTTCATCTTCCGGATCGATATAGATAGAAGTGAGAATATTCGGTTCCCGTCCTTTTGCGCCGCGGACTGCCCATTCTGGTGCTTTCTCAGGAATTTCCTTCATCGGAGGAAGTTCTGCAGGTTCCATCATCTGCCCCATATTGCCATCAACGATCACATGCACGATGGAGCGGTACTTTTCTGCCAGATCAAACGCCAGGCTGATATAATCCACCGATTCCTGAACACTGGCTGGTGCGAGGACGATTGGGAAATAATCACCATGTCCTCCTCCCTTGACCATCTGGTAATAATCTCCCTGGGAGGGAGCAATATTGCCCAACCCGGGTCCGCCGCGCATCACGTTTACAACTACAGCGGGCACTTCAGTTCCAGCAATGTAGGAAATGCCTTCCATCATTAAACTGACACCAGGACTGGACGAGGCGGTCATTACACGTTTTCCAGTACAGGCTGCCCCGTAAACCATATTGATCGCAGA
>JAGHAU010000264.1 GCA_021161345.1 Anaerolineales bacterium
AAGGCAGTTACTGATTTCCTGTCTGAATTTCTGAGAGACCCTTACGTTGTCGATTATCCGGCCTGGTTGTGGAAACCAATCCTGGAAAAAATCATCCTGCGAACTCGCCCCAAAAAATCTGCCCGTAACTACGCTAAGATCTGGAAAGAATCCGGTTCCCCGTTGTTATATATCACCCGGTCAATTGCCTTAAAGCTAGGCCAATTAAACCCTGATTGGCAGATATCAATCGGAATGCGGTATGGAAATCCGTCCATAAAGAATGGATTGCAAAAACTCACAGAAAAAGGTGTAGCCCAGCTCGTTATCCTTCCACTCTTCCCACAATACAGTTCAACCACCAACCTGACAGCCATCCGGCACACAGAGAAACAAATTGGATCAGGTTCTGGATTCCAGAATGTCACAATAATTGAGGATTATCACAATCACCCAGCTTACATTTCTGCCTTGGCAGGTTCCATACAAGATGCCTGGACACTAACTGGCAAACCAGAAAAAACCCTCTTTTCGTTTCATGGTGTCCCACAACGTTATGTAACGAAAAAAGGCGAACCTTATCAGACACAATGCCATGATACGTCCAGCTTAGTATCACAGAAGGCAGGCCTGAAGGCCGGGGAGACAGCTGTCTCATTCCAATCCCGATTTGGTCCAGAACCCTGGTTGTCGCCCTATACAGATAAGACGTTAACAACATTAGGCGTTGAAGGATGCAAAAGCATCCATGTATTATGTCCCGGGTTTGCTACGGACTGTTTGGAAACACTGGAAGAAATCGTTATCCAGGGCAAGGAAACCTTTACCAAAGCAGGTGGGGGCGAATTTCACTACATCCCGGCACTCAATGACAGCGATCGTCATATCCGGGCTTTGGCTGATATAATAAAAGAAGCACTTGCAAAGCCAAATGAAAAAGGGTGAAAGATAATTTCTTTCACCCTTTTTCATCATCCTGCCCAAGTAAATTTATGCCTTGTTAGCAGCGGTTTCTTGCACCGCTTGCGAAACACCGATGTCAAAATTTATTGTAAGACCTAAATCCACAACCATCAAAACCTCATTTGGGAACTGGTCGATTTAAGACAAAAAGGCATTGCCATAAACGAACACCATCAGGTCAATAACCACCTCATCCAACATTTATTTGGATTAAGAACATCAAAAGCCTATTTGTCAGACACGCCAAAATAAATATGTATTGGAAAAATATCCACGGCGAATTGGCTTCAGACAATAACATTTATAGAATCCAAGTCCGAATTCTATTCCAAATATTCCGTTGGCTTCCTGAATTTTATCCCCTGGCAATAGCTTGAAATGCCGAATCCACAGCACCGATGGTTTTGCTAATGATTTTTTGATCATGGGCTGTTGACATGAAACCAGCTTCAAATTGAGACGGTGCCAGGTAAATACCTGCTTCTAACATCTTTTGGAAATACTTTCCAAAGCGCTCAGTGTCACATGTTTTTACCGTTGACCAATCTTTGATCTCATTTTCGGTAAAAAATGTTGAGAACATTGTCCCAACTGCAGTCTGCTGGATTGGGATGCCTGTTTTCTGTGCAGCCTGACCCACACCTTGAACCAAAACAGCGACCGCTGATTCTAATTTTTCCCACAGAGCTGGTTGCTTTAAAACCTCAAGAGTTGTAATTCCGGCAGTCATTGCCAGGGGATTCCCTGATAAGGTTCCAGCCTGATAGACCGACCCAGATGGTGCGATCTGAACCATAATATCTTTACGACCACCGTAAGCCCCAACTGGAAGTCCGCCGCCGATCACTTTACCGAGGGTCGTCAAGTCTGGTTTGATATCATAAAGTGTCTGAGCGCCGCCAGGATGCACTCGGAACCCAGTCATCACCTCATCGAAGATCAGCAAACTTTCATTTTGTTGTGTGACCGAGCGCAGCCCTTCCAGGAAACCCTCAACTGGAGGAACCACACCCATATTGCCTGCTACTGGTTCAATAATTACAGCCGCGATCTCGCCCGGGAACTGATTGAACAATAATTCAACCGTGTCTAAATCATTGTATCGCGCTACCAGGGTGTCTTGGACTGTTGCTGGAGGTACACCGGGCGAGTCCGGTAACCCTAATGTCGCCACCCCAGACCCAGCCTGTACCAGCAGCATGTCTGCGTGGCCGTGGTAACAGCCTTCAAACTTGATAATCTTATTTCGCTTGGTAAAGGCCCGTGCCAACCTGAGAGCGCTCATCGTTGCCTCTGTGCCAGAGTTGACAAACCGAAGCATTTCTATATTGGGCATAAAGGACTGCACTAATTCTGCCAGCCGGATTTCCAACGGGCTGGGTGCACCGTAGCTGGTACCGCGTTTCAGAGCATTCTCTAAAGCAGTAACCACTTCCTCATGAGCATGTCCCAATACTAGCGGTCCCCAGGACAATACATAATCGATATAGCGGTTACCATCAACATCAATCAGGTAAGGACCTTGGCCGTGATCGATGAACAGCGGCTGCCCACCCACCGCCCGGAATGCCCGCACCGGAGAACTTACGCCGCCAGGTAGAATTTCTTTTGCTCTATCAAATAACTGAATTGATTTATCGATTCCCATTTATCCCTCACTTTCTCACTTGAATCAGCTTTTCTGCTGCCATGATTCCAGAGTTGATGCAATCTGGCAGACCAATACCATGATAGCCGTTACCAGCCAGAACTAAATTAGCATATTCTTTCATAATCGTTTCGATCCGTCCCAACCGTTCTGGGTGGCCCAGGTTATATTGCGGCATTGCCTTCTCCCAACGAAAAACCCAACTTCGTTCAGGTTCAATTACAATTCCCATTGTTTGAAGAACCTCATCTTTTGCCATCTTGATCAGAACAGCTTCATCTTCAGGTAATCGCTCTGCATCTTGAATACGGCCAACAAACACTCTCAATAGCGCATAATCTTCAGATGCCCGCCCCTCCCATTTGGTCGATGTCCAAGTACAAGCCAACGCTTTGCTGTTTTCATTTTGCGGGATGATATAACCGTACCCCTCTAGGACTGGCAAGTCTTTCTTCTGATATGCTAGAGTGACAGTTGCAGTGGTGACGTATTCAACCTGCTCCAATTCTTTCGCTAAGTCGGGCGAAACATCAGACAATAATTCAGCAGCAGCATATGCAGGGGCTGCCATCACAACGGCATCTGCTGGCATTGAACTGCCATCGTGTTTGTAAACAGTAAAGCCGGCGCCGGATTTTTCGATCCGCACAACAGGCGTATTTAATATTAGTTGAACTCCACGATTGTTGAGAGAATCAACCAAAGCGTCCACGATAATGGACAAACCGCGTTTATGGGTTTCAAAAATGCTGTGTGATTTTGGAGCTTTACTGCCATTGGCTCGTGTCTTTGCCCGCACAGCGCGTTTTAGTTTCAGTGCGAGAGCGCCTTTTATTATTCCCCCATATTCCAATTCCATTTCTCGCAAGATTGGAAACGTAGATTGCAAACTCAAACGGTCACCATCACCAGCGTAGATCCCGCTAAGTAAAGGCCCAATTAAATTATCATAAGTAGCTCTTCCCAACCGCCGTGATATGAACCCCGCCAGGCTTTCATCCTCATTAGCCCGGTTTGGCGGGATGATGAAATCAAAACCCATCCTGGCTTTCTGGGGAAGGCTGAGCAGCTTGGTTTTCAACAGAGGGCCAAATTCTGTAGGGATCGTCATGGTCAATCCGGTCGGGATTGAGATGAGTTCGCCTCTATGCAAAATAAAGGTTTCAGTGTGCTCCTGGCTGGTGCCGTGCAATTCTTTATCTAATCCCAATTCACTACACAAAGCCCTCATCCACGGTTTGGTGATCAGGTAGGCATCTGGCCCGCCTTCAATCACAAAACCATCTTCAATAACAGTTTTAATCTTTCCGCCCCAATAATCTGCTGCATCCAGCAAGGTTATGT
>JAGHAU010000269.1 GCA_021161345.1 Anaerolineales bacterium
GCCTTAATAACGCACTGCCAGCTATCGTCTGTCCGGAAGCGGTGGACGCGATCGAAAATGGAGAGAAAGTCACGATAGACCTTGAAAATGGAATTATCAGCTGCCAGGCAGGGGAGTTCAGTTTTCCACCTCTCCCGGAAGCAGTGATGGAAATATTCAATGCCGGGGGTTTGATCCCCTATACAAAAAAACGCTTAGCAGAATCTAACTAGTACAGGAGAGAATTACCTATGGCAAAGTATAAGATCGCCTGGATGCCCGGAGACGGGATAGGAATCGAGGTCATGGAAGCCGCCCGCATCGTGCTTGACAAACTTAAGCTGGATGCCGAGTACCTGCCGGCTGATATCGGCTGGGAATTTTGGAAGACTGAGGGTGAAGCCCTGCCGGAACGGACCATGGATCTGCTTAAAACAGTGGACTGCGGCCTGTTTGGCGCTATCACATCCAAACCCAAAACTGAAGCCCAGGCGGAATTGATCCCTGAACTCCAGGGCAAAGGCCTGTCTTACAGGAGCCCGATCGTGCGCTTGCGCCAGCGCCTGCAGTTATATTACAACCTGCGGCCTTGCAAAGCCTATCCCGGGAACCCGCTCAATTATCGCGATAATATCGATCTGGTAGTCTTCCGTGAGAACGCGGAAGGTCTGTACAGCGGGGTGGAATTCCATCCTGTGGCAGATGAGCTGAGGGAGATGATGAAGAAATATTCTCCTGCATTGGGGAATTTCGATGATGTGAGTGGTGATGACATGGCAATGACCGTCCGGGTAGTCACCATGCGCGGTGCGGACCGTATCATTCGCCGGGCTTTTGAATATGCTGATAAACATGGTTATCCTACTGTAACCCTGGTAGAAAAACCCAACGTGCTGCGGGAGACCAGCGGCATGATGGTGCGTGTAGCACGGGAAATCCATAAAGAATTTTCGAAGATCGATCTGTGGGAAACCAATATCGACGCCCAGATGATGTGGATGTTGAAGAACCCCGAGAATTACGGAGTAATGGTCACTGGCAACCTGTTTGGGGATATATTGTCTGACCTGTCAGCCCAGCTGGTAGGCGGATTGGGATTTGCTTCCAGCGGCAATATTGGCGATGATCTGGCAGTCTTCGAACCCACCCACGGCTCGGCACCTAAATATGCCGGACAATATAAAGTGAACCCCCATGCTATGCTGTTGACCACCAAGATGATGCTGGATTGGCTGGGAGAAACCGATAAAGCCCAGGCCCTGGAAGCAGCTATTGCCGGAGTGATCCTGGATGGGAAGGTCAGGACCTATGATATGGGCGGAGACAGCTCCACAATTGATGTTGCCAACGCGGTTGCAGAACGGCTGTAAATAGCATAGATACCGAGTAAGGAGAGATGATGAGCTCATTAAGCGGGAAAATGGCCCAATGGGCATTGGACTTACAATTCGAGGACATTCCTGAAAAATCCATCTGGGAAGCGAAGCGGTTCTTGCTTGACAGCATGGGCTGCGCTCTGGCTGCCGTGAATAATGAAGATATGGAAGCCATGTACCGCTTCACAGAAAAATTGGGCGGCACCCCGGAAGCTTCAGTGATCGGCCGGGAATACAAAACCAATGCCTCCAATGCAGCCTTGATGAACTGCCTTTTGACCAGGGCCATGGATTATAACGATATCTATTGGGAAGAGGATCCATCCCATCCTTCGGATCTTATTGGCGCTGCCCTGGCTGCGGGAGAAGTGAATGGTAAATCGGGAAAAGAAGTCCTGGAAGCGATCATCGTCAATTATGAACTGATGCTGCGCTGGTGCCATGCGGCTCACCCGGGCGTACGCGAGATTGGCTGGCACCACGCCTCGCTGGTCCAGTTCGTTAGCCCTGTGGTGGCTGGAAAATTATACGATCTGGATCTGGATCAGATGGTCGCGGCAGTGGGTATCAGCAGCAGCAGCCATTTCACCCTGGGTGGGGTGGTGGCCGGGCATTTGACCAACATGAAAAACACTGCAGCTCCCCTGGCTTCCCAGGCAGGTGTGATCGCCGCTATGATCGCTAAAGAAGGTTATTCAGGGCCGGTGGAGGTCTTTGAGGGCAAAGAGGGTGTTTTCGAGGTCATCGACAGTGTGAAATGGCGTCCGGAATGGGTACTAAAGGATCTAGGAAAGGAGTTTATGATCACCAAATGTGCTTATAAAGCTTTTCCGACCGAAGCATTGACCCATCAACCGATCAGCGCCGCCATGCAGGTCTGCCAGGAGCAAAATCTGGTTGCTGAAGATATCAGTGAGATCCTGGTAGAAACCACAGTTCGAGGGGCAGATATCCTTTCCGACCCCAGTAAATTCAAACCCAAAACCAAGGAAACTGCAGATCACAGCCTGCCATATGTGGTGGCTGCTGCAGTTGCGGATGGCAATGTCCTGCCGTCTTCGTTCAGCGATGAGAAGCTCAAGGATCCCCGCATCTGGGACCTGCTGGGCAAGATCAAAGTTGTCGCGGATCCGGAAATTGATGCCATGTTCCCGGGCGTGAAAAGGGCTCGCGTTACGATCACCAATAATGAAGGCCAGAGCTTTACTGCTCAGGTGGATAATGCCAAGGGTTCTCCCCTGAATCCAATGAGCGACGAGGAGATCATCTCCAAATTCCGGGCCAATGCAGGCGCAGTGCTTAGTGTGGACCAGCAGGATCAGGTGATCGACCTGACCTGGCGTTTTGATGAACTGGAGGAGATTTCGAGTTATATGGATTTGCTGCGGTAAGGAAAAAGATGCGGGATTAAAAACAAAAGGAAACTGTTTTCGGATTTTAAGGGACTGAGTCCTTCATAGAGGACTCAGTCCCTCTATTTTATCGATTCGTTTGGCTGCTTAATAGTACGGGATTGATGATCCCAAACGAAGAGCAGCTACTTGATGTTTGGACAAGAGCATATTCTTCATCATCCGGATCGTAGGCCACCCCAAGAGCTGTTGTGGTGTTCAGGAAACTGAAACGTCCATCCCAGTTGACGGTATTCATCAGGTCCCAATTCTCTCCGCCATCCTCTGTTCTGTAGATTTCACGACCGACAACATAAAAGATCTGCTTTGTTATCTTATGGAGCTCACCTTCTGGAATTGATTGAATATCCCAGTTCGATCCGCCATCATCAGTGCGGTAGATATAGTTTTTGGAGAATGTACCTCCGCCTCCACTGCACAGGCATTCCAGTTTCAGAGTGCCAGCTGACACGGATTCCAGATCGGGCGTGGACAGGCCGCAGGAACATTCATTAAAGGCATCCGGGGCGGAGGATGGAGCAGGTAAATTTATCGCCTGCCAGGTCATACCCCCATCATAAGTAGCATCCAGGCGAACATCGGGAGAGACACCGCGGAAATGCCGGGTCAGCCAGCCGTAATCCGGATTGAGGAAATCCACCCCGGTTTTATCGAATCCCTGGATGGAATAATCCGGCGCCATAGTTGGATCGATCAGTTTTGTCCAGGTAGTTCCACTATCAAGAGATCTGTAGAGAGCGGTGTAGACCTTCTGCATCCCGCCTTCCAGGAATTGGAAAAGCCAGACATGGTCATTGTCCAGGCTGTGGATCATCGAACCCAAGCGAGTCTCATATTCCAACC
>JAGHAU010000098.1 GCA_021161345.1 Anaerolineales bacterium
CCCAGCAGCCGCTCAACCTCTGCTTCACTGATGGTAACAAATGGGTCCACTCTTTGCGTGGGGTAGACATCGGCTAATCCATCAGCGATTTCACCACCGCTCCAGGCGGTCATGCGCTGCAAACCAAGGCGGACACCAGTTTCAGCAAGTGCCGGGTGGACATTACGGGCGAAGCGGTAAGATGCTTCTGATTTCAAGCGCTGCGAAGCAACTGTCCTCCGGATGTTAATGAAGTTCCATGAAGCACCCTCCAGGAGAACATTGGTTGTTTGCTCGGATACTTCACTTTCTAATCCGCCCATGACACCGGCTAACGATAATGGACCGGAAGTATCACAGACAAGTTCGGTGAAATCATCCAGTTCACGTTCTACCTCGTCGAGGGTGGTTAGTTTCTCGCCTTTTTTCGGAGTGCGGGTGATGATAGTGGGTGATTTTCCACCTGCACGCTTCACCAGGATGTCATAATCGAAGGCGTGCAGGGGCTCGCCTGCTTCCAGCATGACGTAGTTGGTGGCATCCACAATTGAATTGATCGGACGCATTCCAGCCAACTGTAAGCGGTACTGCACCCAATAGGGGCTGGGTTGGGCTTTTACACCCTGCAGCAGACCCACTACAAAGCGCGGGTTTAATTCATTGTTTTTTATCTCAATTGAGATCTTTCCTTTTATAGGCGTTCCCCCGGCGGGAAGTGCTGTGTCTGGAAATTTGAGAGGTTTGTTCAGGTAAGCTGCCACTTCTCGGGCGACGCCAATCACGTTTGCGCAATGTACCATATTGGGAAGAATAGCGATTTCAAAAACCGCATCTCCCATATAGTCAACCAGCGGAGACCCTTCAGGAGCGGTATCATCTAAAATTATCACTCCCTCATGTTCTTCTGAAATGCCTAGTTCTTTTTCAGAACAGATCATAGAAAAAGACTCCACACCGCGGATCTTCATGCGTTTTAAAGTAGTCAGCACATGGCCGGGTTTGTGGCCGTCATATAGTTTTGCGCCTTCCCGTGCATAGGCGACTTTCAATGGCTGTTCAAGTTGTCCTTTGCCCTTGTAAGGAAAGAGATTTGGGGCACCAGTGAGCACAGTCAGCTCGTCTTTGCCATCGAATAACTGACATAATACGAGACGGTCCGCGTTGGGGTGCGGCATGACCTTATCCACGCGAGCGACAACAAATTTTTCAGGATCCCACGCTAACCCGTGGAAAGTGATGCCTGTGTTCTCCCCCTCTGGTTTTGGCAAACCTACCAGGCGCACATTTTCCACTTCCATACCTAACATGGTGAGCGAGTGTGCCAGATCCACAATGGGTAAAGTAACGTCAACGTATTCTTTTAGCCAGGAATATACAAGTTCCATAATGCCTCTTTCTCCTTCTTAAAACTGCTCCAGGAATCGAACATCATTTCCCCAGAAATTACGGATATCATCAATGCGGTAGCGCAGCATTGAAATGCGCTCTGGTCCAAGCCCGGCCGCAAAGCCCGAATAAATTTCCGGATCATAACCGCCATTGCGGAGGACAGTAGGGTGAACCATGCCGCAGCCGAGAATTTCCAGCCAACCCTTTCCACCGCAAACTGAGCAGCCCTTTCCAGCACACACAAAGCATTCCACATCCATCTCAGCCCCAGGTTCAACGAAGGGAAAATATGATGGGCGCATGCGTGTCCGGACACCCTCACCATACATGCGCTTTGTAAATTCTTCCAGGGTGCCTTTCATATCTCCGAAGGTAATATTTTTACCGACTGCCAACAGTTCAACCTGGTTAAATTGGATCTCATGGCTGGCATCAATCTGCTCATACCGATAGCACATACCAGGAAGGACCACACGGATCGGTTCCGGAGAAAATTCGCGCATGGCACGTACTTGACCTGGTGAGGTGTGGGTGCGCATAATGACACCGGGCTTTGTAGTGTAAAAGGTATCCCATAAATCACGGGCTGGATGATGAGCGGGTATATTCAAAAGTTCGAAATTGTTCTCATCACTTTCTACATCTGGAGATCGATAGACCTGAAAGCCCATTTCCGCGAAGATGCGGTAGATCTCCCTCAGGACAAGGGTCTGGATATGCAGGCGCCCTCGTGCTGGTTTACGGCCGGGGAGTGTTACGTCAAGGCGTTCATTCTTCAAGTTTGCATCCAGATACGCCTGTTTGATCATGATTTCTTTTTTCTCGAATTGTTTTTCTAAGGCAGTTTTGACCTGATTAGCGAACTGCCCGATCTTGGGGCGTTCTTCTTTAGGTGCTTCGGGGAGGCGTTTGAAGAATGCCATCACATCCGAAGATCGGCTGAGGTATGCTGCCCGCCAATTTTGAAGCGAAACAGCGTCTTGTATCTCCTTGAGTTCCAATTCCGCTTTTTTTTGCAGCGCTTCCAGTTCCTGGATCAATTCCGTTTTTTCACTCATATGATCTCCTGCAATAATGATTTCCTGTAATAAACGCAAAACCCGTCCGCATGGGACGGGGTAAACCGTGGTACCACCCTGCTTGGCTGAGATCAGCCCGCTTGGTCCAATGGCTTGAGAATTTCAAGCGATTGGCTGCGCTGGTATCGCTGCGCGTGCGGAGCGGACTAGTAGCAAATGCATTCACCCGTTCTGCTCAGGAGGGAACTTCGGCCGGTTTCAATCGGGCGGGGGTCTCAGTCTGTGCCCCTGCTTCCCTGTCGGAATTCCCCGGATTACTTTCCTCCGTCAACGCTATTTAATTAATTGTTCCAATTATCCCTTAAACAAGAGAAAAGTCAAGCGGGAGTGCTAATCGGATACGAGCGTACCCACTTTTTCGCCTTTTATGGCTTTTAGAAGGGCTAATTTGTCCCAAAAATTGAGAATAAGAATAGGAAGTTTGTTTTCCATGCACAGGGATACGGCGGTACTGTCCATGACAGCCTGGCGGAGGTTGAGCGCTTCAATGTAGCTTATTTTGTCAAATTTCTTCGCGTGGTGATTGGCTTTGGGA
>JAGHAU010000129.1 GCA_021161345.1 Anaerolineales bacterium
AAGGTTTACAACTGGGAGTTCTGGTTGGGGAGGCGGTTCGAGGGGTTTCCCCTGCAGGTAACGTATGATGGATTGGCCAACAGTGTGGCCGCTGGCAACCGCCTCAATGACAAAGGATGTCCCGGAGACGCTGTCACCGGCTGCAAATACACCTTCCCGGGTAGCAGCAAGTGTGTTGGGATTAGTTGCGATGGTATTGGCACGGGTAATGCCTACGCCTGCATCATCAGGAATAAAGGCTAACCCCGCTCTTTGTCCGACGGAAAAGATCACAGTGTCGCAGGCGATCTCATGTTTGGAATCAGGCTTTTTCTCAACGTGAAGACCACCACTTTCATCAAAACTGAATTGCTCAACTTCCAGAAATTGCATACCAGTGACATAACCTTCTGGATCCCCTAGAATTCTTTCAAAGGAGCGGCTTGGATAAACGTGGACTCCTTCTGCGATAGCAGCTTCGATTTCCCAGTCATGGGCGGGCATGTTCTCTCGATCTTCCAGGCAGGCCAAGTGGACCTCTTTGCCTAGCCGGATGGCCGTCCGAGCACAGTCAATCGCCACATTGCCGCCGCCAAGAATGACAACCCGTTCGCCCAGCATTGGAGTGTCGCTTTCCACTCCATTGTCGTATTTTCCAAGACGGACGTCCCTCAAAAAGAGGGTGTTGATCAAAACACCATCCAGATTCGCTCCAGGGATTGGCAGCCGGATACCTTCATGGGCTCCAACAGAAATTAGGACTGCTTTGAAACCTTGATCGAAGAGGGCATCCAGATCTTCTATTCTATGGTTGAGTTTGAGATCAATGCCGAGGTCAATAATATCCTGGACCTCGCGCTCAATAATATTCGTGGGTAAACGGTATTCAGGGACACCGAGTCTGAGCATGCCACCGGCAACGGGCATGGCTTCAAAGACAGTAACCGGGAAGCCTTCCTGGATGATATCCTGAGCTGCGGTTAACCCGCACGGTCCAGCACCGATGATAGCAACTGGTTGATCTGGCTTGGTTATTTCGATTGGGATGATTGGTTCGCGGGGTTTTTCATAGATCTTATCGGTTACAAATCGTTTCAATGCCCGGATGTTAATTGGTTCGTCTACTTTGCTGCGGTTGCAGGCATCTTCACAGCGGTGGTTGCAAATCCGCCCGCAGATCCCGGGGAAAGGGTTGTCCATCTTGATCACGCGCATCGAGTCGTCCCAGCGCCCTTCCCGAATAAGCGCGATGTAACCCTGTGCGCGTTGGTTCGCGGGACAGGCATAACGGCAGGGTGCTATGCCAGCTTTCTCGATAGCGTAGGCATTAGGGACTGCTTGGGGATATAGTTTAAAGGCAGCGTGTTTGGTATTGAGTCCTTCATTAAAAGGGTCTGTTACTTCAACTGGACAAGCTTCGGCGCAGTCGTTGCAACCCACACATTTTTCGATATCAATGTAGCGTGGTTTCTGGTGGACCCGGGCTGTAAAATTTCCAACATTGCCTGAGACGTCCAGAACCTCGGCGTTGGTGAGAATCTCAATATTGGGATGGCTCCCAGTTTCTACAAGTTTAGGGGAAATTGTGCACATAGCACAATCATTGGTGGGGAAGGTTTTATCCAGCTGCGCCATTTTTCCCCCAATGGCGGTTTCTTTTTCAACAAGATAAACTTTAAATCCCTGATCTGCCAAATCAAGGGAAGCCTGCATTCCTGCGATACCCCCACCGACAACCATTACGGCTCCAACAGGTTTCCCATTTGAGTTGGTCTGAGGTGATGAAGACGACATTGAGTGTTCTCCCTGATATTCCACGGTTAAGGACAAGCTGGACCGGCAGTGAAGGCTGCAATGTTAACTTTCAACTGATATTAGACTTCTCTTACATAAAATCTGGCTCTGATGGAAGCGTTGAAGGATTGGCGCAAGAGCCAGATATTTTATTGTGCAATAATCTGCTATTTAAGAGACAACCGCCATAGGTCAGGATCTGAGGGCGGTTGTTGTGATGATATTGGGGCCCTCTGAACCTTAAGAATAAGGTTTGGTTCAGTTTTTAGATCTCAATTATCGGCATTGAATAATGCTTTTCTACCCTTAGATTTTAACGTGGTGTGATTCTGTTGTCAATCAACCAGATTGGCCTACTCCCGTGAGATACCATCTGAGAAGGATGTTCATCACTATAATCCAGTAGGTTTTTCAGGAAAATCAACTGAAAAGGGAGATTAAACAGAAGATGGAGAGTCAGTTGGGAGATTGATTCTCAGTATTGTGTACAAAATAGAGGATATTATCAGCCCTGAATCTTGGTCATTTTTATATATTCAGTGAGGCTCTCATAGTCGTCAGGAAGATCGAGATCCATCCCGAATCCGGGATCCGGGATGATGATCGCTTTGATATTGAAGCCGAAAACTCTGGAGAGAGTCGATTCCAGTTCAGGTATGGACAGCAGTCCCAAACTGTATTTGATGATCAATAACCAGAGACTTGGCCTTTTGCCCAGATAACTCAGGATAGGAATCAGTTTTGAGGTGTCTTTCTGGCGGTCGAATTGCCTTCTTTTTAAGGTCATCTGGCGGATCTCGTCCTCAATAACAGGAATGATTTCATGCCGGAAGACGTACATCTCGCCGGGATAGACACTCTGATCTTTGAATTTCCCGATTACTCGCCGGTGATTGGGAAAGAATTTCAGTGTAATGTCTTCGGGAACTACTCCAATCAGAAGGTCGGCATCCAGGTTCTGGCGTAAGATATCGAAAAATTGATTTATGGATTTTGTGGTCACTCCAGGTGCATCACCTGAACAAATGATGATGTGTTCTAGATCCGGATAGATCTTTTGCAAGGCTTCACTGCCGTATGTGATCTTTTCCAGAATTGAGGAATTTCTGTCATATTGGATATATTTGAGAGCCAGATTAGAGGGAAATTCTTCTGGACTGAGTCCAATCAAATAGATCTCATTAATATTCGGTGATTCAATCATGGCTTCAAGCTGCCAATCCAGAACACGTTTTCCTGCCATTGGCAGGAGAGACTTGGAAGGCAGCAAGCCTTGTGGATCATGAGCTTTCATTAATTCCCTGCGATTTGGATCACAACCGCACAGTACCAATACCGGATAGGCCGTTTCTGGGTTAATAGTTGGTCTCCTTTATCATCTCAAAGAAAAAACTCCTTCCTCGGTTTTTCGGTGAAAGGAGTTTGATGAGAGCCTTGTTGATATTGTAAGGGGTATATCAGATAGATGTCAACAGATCCTGGGCAGCATTTCGCCAGCCAGCAGGTCTACGATCCTGGTTGAACCCAGTCCGGTTTTCAGTAGCAGCCGGCCAGGTGGGCTTTCTTCAACTCGTCCGATTATAGCTGCACCATTCAGGAAATATAGACCCGAATATCTCAGACAGAATGCCTTTAATTAAAAATAGAAATTATCCAGCGTCTTTTCTGATTGAAGAATTCCTGTTTAGTGGATATGATATTAGCGCTTTAACCAGTAATCAAATGTGTAGGTATCAATGGCATTCATCTCCCTGCCTGTTAGTGATAGAGGCTGGATGTCAAGAGAACCGTCCTCAATGTATTCCGCCATGAGGATAGAATCGTATGGATTACTGCCTAAGCCTGTTGCCAGGAAAACGATATTGTGGTCAGGGAATTTTTTGTATAAGGGGGAGAGATTTCCACCTTGAAATGCGCCAACGTCACCCGCGTATAATGTAACAGGAATGCTCTTACTTATTGGCATCAATTCGGTTTCCAGAAATGCCAAAAATTCTACCGATCTTCCATCACCTTCATTGGGTTTTAATAATTGTTTGCCGACTATTTCTCCCTCTTCGAGAAAGAGTAAGTGGTGCATAAACAGGTGAATGGCTTTAAGGTTGGGAGATTGTTCCTGAATAGTGTCTGTGACAAATGCGTATTGATCATTGGTTAATTCATAATACTTAATATTTGTATCAAGAATAAAAAACAGCTGGTCCTTGTATCTAAAAGCAAAAACAGTGCTCCCGTACCTGCTCTGATATAAATCTCTGTTGGATGTGACGTCGTGGTTACCAACAGCATTAAATACTGGGACCTCAAATTGATTGAGTACCAATAAATCAAGGTCATTAAAATTTTCCTCGGAAGGGGACCAAACAGTATCTCCCAGGAGGACCACAAAATCCGGCATAGTTTTATTAATCAGAGCGATATTGGTCAGAAAGGTAAGAGCTGGATGGAATTCCTCGTCTCCGGGTTTTCCGTAAACATGACCGGCTATCAAAAATCTTAAAGGACTGTTGTTTGTTGGAAGAGGTAGGGAATTCATAGAAGCTGGCAGAGGATCAACCAGAAACTCAAATGTAAAATCCGGAGGAATTTGAGTTGCTGATGCTGTTGGTTGAGGGGTTGGAATCAAGACCATTTTTAACTTTGATAACAATCCAGCTCTGTAGGAGTATCCCCCAGCTATGAAGGCAAGCAAAAGGGCTATTAGGAAACCTATAATCATTGCAATTCGTTTGTTTTTCTTATTCATCGTAGTGTCTAACGTGATTATAGAGGGATAGTCTCCGTGCCGTGGATATATTTGGAGTAAGCTGTGCAGTACTGGGGAAATTCTTCCAGGGCAGATGCGATTTCCAAATGATGAACCGAATCCGCCTTAATTTCCAGAACGCAAACATTGCGCATAGGCAATGTTCTATCCAGGTTTGGGCAAGCCCCAAATACTTGATTTAGTGAGATCAGGCTAGTATCAAGCGTGATACGGATTAATTGATCCGCACTTTCAAAATAATCTCTCTGATACCTATTTATTAGGACGGGGCGTGTATTTAATAGCTGGAGTTGGACGTTATGACTAGGATTAAGCCAAACTGCTTTCCTGAACTCATTCCAGTTGTATTTTGTCAAGTCAATTTCATATGAGATTGGAATAACTATTTTGGATCCTAAATTACCAGATTTAGATTTAATCTCAAGCTGGCTGTTGGATAATTTCCAGGTGTTATGATACCAGCGTTGGCGAATTTTTATACGTTGATGTGCGCCTTGGATATGGTCATTATTAAATTGGAAATCCTCGGTATCAAAATAAATATTATTAACTTGCCGGGAGGGGTAGGTTTTTTTAAACAGCATTGAGTGTCCCCTAATCAGGCTCCGAACAATATCTGATTGCAGACCACTAAAAACCATTTTAATTTCATATCGGGAAGGGGAAGTATACAAATCAATTCCCGATGCTAACTTATTCATAAAAAGATTCCACATCAATATCTTCACAACGGATTGAGTTTCCTGATAGTATAAGAGAGCTGCCGGTTTGGCACACGGCTGGTTGTGCTGTGTTGATAAACGTGATCTGGTCGGCATTGAGATAAGCCGGCCCATACTGAGGTTTTTTTATGTACGCAGCAAGACCAGCAACCCTAGCATTTGTGATAGTCAAGGTATCAGCAACAACTTCAGAAAGGTCTTTGCTGGCTATTCCAAAATTAGTATTTTCTATCGTACTTTCGCTGATGGATACTATACTATTCTCGCCGACAGAGATCGCTTTATCTCCAATATTTAAGAAAGCAGAATTGGTAATACTCACAACTGAACCGCTAAAGTCTAGACCATCACCTGTGATATTTTCCAGGCGGCAATCAGTGATTGTTCCCTGAGTAAAATCACCGTCAATAGCATCAGAAGTTGATTGATAAATATCAACTTCCTGGAAAGTAAAATCAGACCGGATAATATTTAGGGCATCTTCAGCTGTATTAGCACTAATCTTAACCTGTTGGAAATGAGGGTTGTTTTCATAAAAGGTTATGCCACCAGTTAATACCCATCCCCCCCTAATTATGCCTGCGGTGTTATTTACTTCAGCATGCGTCCAGTTCGATTCTGTAGATCCGTTACCGAGAACAAGAATACCGCCCCAGCTGGTATGTTGGGCAGTTAGCTGAATGGGATCATCGGGTAGTCCTTCCAGATTAAGTGAACCATTAACGACGAGGACTGCATCGGTTTCAAACAATAGAGTTGTCCCTGCTGGAATGACCAAATTTACTCCGTCAGGGAGGATAAGATCGCCTGTGACCTCCCAGGTACCTGGCAAAACAGCCAGTTCATCGGTTGTAATCTGTTCTAAAAAGGGGTGATTTTCAAGGGCATATAAAAGTTCTGTCCGGGGACGGGTTCCGGAAAAGACGCCTTCAGGAACGTAATTAGTGGATAGCGGGTTTTCAGTTAATGTGCTTCCTCCCCAGAGGATAGCCTTCAAGTATACCGCTGGAACTGGCTCCAAATCAAAGTTTAGTTTAGACATTGGGATAACTAACGAAATTTCCGAATGATCAGCGATAACAAATGAGGAATAATCCCCGATTATTTTGTCCTGGCATGTATTAATCCCACACCAGTTTCGATCTATGGAATAACCAGATCCATTAATATTCAATTCTTTGAGTTCAACAGGAAGTACCATTAGGTTGGTCAGATCTATCTGAAGATGATCTATCCCGTTCAAATTAATAATTTTATAATTACCCTGGATAGGCTGG
>JAGHAU010000109.1 GCA_021161345.1 Anaerolineales bacterium
AGTCTGCTTTTAATTGGTGGATGACACATACGCCAGTTTACCAAGACGGCCCGAATATTCATGCCTGGACAATTCTTGGGAAATATTACACCCGGATGGGCGTGGGTGTGATCTACTATCATAATCCTACTACCGGCGTCGTCAGGAAGTTTTACGTCGTTGATTTCTCTAGCAAGTAAATCCTAAGGACTCTTTATGCGTATTGCTTTTCTCAATCCCCAAGGGAACTTTGACCCGGCGGACAGTTATTGGACAGAACATCCTGATTTCGGCGGACAGCTGGTATACGTCAAGCAGGTTGCTTTAGCCATGGGTGAACTTGGCCACCAGGTGGATATCCTCACCAGGCAAATCATAGATCCTGCCTGGCCCGAATTTAATGAATCTTTAGATGCATATCCTGATACGCCTAATGTCCGAATTATTCGACTGCCTGCCGGACCTGAGAAATTTCTCAGAAAAGAGCTTTTGTGGCCCTATTTGATTTCTGATTGGGTACCGAATGTTATTGAGTTCTATAAAAAAGAAGGACAGAATCCAGATTTCTTTTCAGCTCATTATGGAGATGGGGGGTTGTGCGGAGTATTGCTCAAGGAATTTACCGGAATCCCTTTTTCTTTTACCGCTCATTCCCTGGGCGCTCAAAAAATGGACAAACTGAAAGTGAACAGCGAAAACCTCCAGGAGCTGGAGGATTATTTTTTCTTCCGCATTCGATTGCTGGCAGAACGTCTATCCATGAACCATTCGATTGTCAATATCACCAGCACAGAGCAGGAACAACACATCCAGTACAGTCATAATGCCTATAGAGGCGCTGTCGACTGGACGGACAACTCCCATTTTTCAATCATCCCTCCGGGAGTGAATCTTGAGATTTTCGATCGGGATTCACATATGGAGGGGGAAGAAGATATCCACAAACATATTGAAGATAAATTATCCAGGGACATCGCAGAGAATAGGTTGGATTTCCCCTGTATTATCGCTTCCAGCCGCCTCGATCCTAAAAAGAATCACCTGGGATTGGTACAGTCTTTTGCTTCCAGCATAGAACTGAGACAAAAAGCCAACCTGGTGATCCTGACAGGTAATCTGGATGATCCGCTGAATGGACACGATTCGGTCGGCGAAACAGAAAAAGATGTGCTCGATTCTCTCCTAAAAGTAATCGATGAATCAGAGCTGCGAGGCCAGGTATCCATGTTTTCCATCCAGGGCCAACAACAGCTAGGGGCTGCCTACAGGTATTTTGCAGCCAAAGGATCCGTCTTTGCCCTGACTGCCCTGTATGAACCCTTTGGCTTGGCCCCCCTGGAAGCTATGGCTTCTGGTATGCCAGCGGTTGTCACAAAATTCGGAGGTCCAAGCGAAAGCATGCTGAATGGGGATCAGGAATATGGAATACTGGTGGATCCAACCGATCTGGATGAAATCAGTACAGCCTTATATCAACTAACATCCAAGCCTGAGCTGTGGAAAGAATTTTCTGAAGCAGGTTATCAGCGGGTCCTGTCCCGGTATATATGGAAAAGAACTGCAACAGGTTATCTGAAGATCCTTCAATACGCAAAAGAGAATAATGTGGGAGGAAAACATCTGCCCATCCATCCTTACTTTAAGGATCCTAGCCCAGAAAATGATATCTCAATCGCGGAACTGACTGCGACTTATCTGGAATATGAGGTATTAGGTGTTGGTGAAACGCTGGTTGATTTTATTGCAACCAGCCAATCCACATCGCTCAGAACAGCGGAGAAATTCCAACGTTTCCTCGGCGGACAGCCCGCAAATGTAGCGGTTTACGCTTCCTTATTAGGTTCTCGATCTGCAGTTCTTTCAAAGATCGGCGAAGGCCGGTTCGGAGAATTCGTGGAGGAATCTCTCCAACACCTCGGCGTATGCACAAATGCACTCCTCAAGACCAACCAGCTCCCCACAACGTCAGTCTTTGTATCCAAGACAACAGGGGTACCCGATTTTCAGGTAAACCGCGGAGCGGATTCTCTGCTCACGATCCGGGAAACTCCCGAAGATCTGATCAAACATTCCAAAGCGGTTCATACATCCTGTTTTGCATTATCAAGGGAACCTTCCCGGTCTGCTATCCATCGGGCTCTGCGGTTGGCAAAACGCCATAAAAAGATCGTTTCCCTCGATCCAAATTACAATCCCAGGATCTGGCCTGACAAAATCGAATCCTGGGAGGTATTAGCCCAAATCATGCCCTACATCACCATTATTAAACCTTCCCTGGAAGATGCCCGTATGTTATTTGATGCAAATATGAATGAGAAAGAGCTTGAAGCTGCCTGTTTGGACCGTTTCCATGACCTTGGAGCTGAGGTAGTAATCGTAACCCGAAGTGGCGGGTTAGTGACGATATCTGATGGTGTGAGTGTCGAGCGAGTAGGTCCACTGCCCTTAGTTTCAGTTGACAGCGTTATAGGAGGTGGAGACGCTTTCTGGGGTGGTCTGCTTGTAGCTCGTCTGGATGGAAAGTCCTGGAAAGAGGCTGTTTGTTTCGCTCATCAAATTGCGGCCATGAAACTGCAAAACATGGGCCATGTCCAGAAATTGATAAATAAAGAACTGATTTATAATCAAGTAGAAGAAAAATCAACCTGATAGGAGTTGTGGCAAAATAATGTCCTGGGATGTATCTTTCATTTCCCTTCACGGGGATCCCCTCGCTGAGCTAGGAGGTCCCCATCACGGTGGACAGAATGTCTACGTCAAAGAGCTGTCCCGGTACCTGGGCGCTTTTGGTCTGACAGTAGATGTCTATTCGCGCTGGGAAAATGAACAGCAGCCTGACCAGGAGAAATATTCCCGCGGTACCAGGGTCATTCGAATTCCCATAGGCCCCCCTCAAGAGATCCAGAAAGAAGAACTTATCAAATTTCTGCGTGATATTGCCGATTGGATACCCTCATATCAGATCCAGCAAGGCTTGAAATACAACCTGGTACACAGCCATTATTATCTGAGCGGAGCAATTGGCCTCCACCTGAAAAACACCTGGGGGATCCCCCTGGTTCACACTTTCCATTCACTGGGAGTAATTAAAGAACAAGCACTGGGATTAGGGGATCCTAGTCCAAACGCCCGGGTAGAAATTGAAAAGAGGTTATGTCAAAGCGCCGATCGAATCATCGCCACCAATCCCCAGGAGAGAGATGACCTGGTCCAGCTGTATCACACAGACCCTGAAAAGATTACTATCATTCCCTGCGGTGTCAATCTCGATCTTTTCCAGCCCTTATCCCAGGAAGAATCTAAAAAGGAAATTGCCTTCTCTACAGATGACTTCCTGATCACGTACGTTGGAAGACTGGAGAACAGGAAAGGAATAGACACGTTATTAGAAGCCATTCACCTGGTAGACAATCCCAGTATCCAGCTCGTTATAGTCGGTGGGACTCCAACCGATAAACCCTTCCTGAGTTGGGCAGAACTTTCTGAGGAACCGTATAAGAAATATATGGCTATGATTGATGAGTATGGCATCGAAAAACAGGTTACATTTACCGGTGGAAAAAGCCAGGATCAATTATCAAGGTATTACAGCGCAGCAGATATCACAGTAATTCCATCTCATTATGAACCATTTGGGATGACAGCCATCGAAGCTATGGCCTGCGGAAGCAGTGTAATTGCTTCCAGAGTAGGCGGATTAAAATCCACCGTGAAAGAAAATAAGGTCGGAGCGTTGTTTGAGCCAAGAGACGCTTCCCAGTTGGCCGAAAAAATCAGAATCGTCTTTGATCAACCATCTATGAATGCCGAATTTAGAAAGAACGCTAGGCCGTATGTAGAGGAAAACTTTAGCTGGAAATCTGTGGCCAAATCTGTGACTGGTGTCTACCAGGAGCTAATTTTAAAAGGGCAAGAATCAGATTAAAGGCAAACTATTTTAGGATACAAAAAACCGGATGCTGGTATGCATCCGGTTTTGTTATTCTTACCGCTTTAGTTTATTGTTCCGGCCATAGCCCTGCTTGGAAATCAGCCAGTCGTTGAGTTACGACATCCTTATCATAGATCAATGCATATACTTGATATCCCTGATATTCATCCAATACCCATTGCCCAATACTAGCTTCCTCTTCCACTGGTATCAATGTTTCGAAGATAATATCTTCTTTGGGATCGATCATGGCAGCCAGACACACCAATTGGCTAACATCTGCCGCACTAACATCCGTCAGAACATAGGACAACAAACGACCGGTGAGATCAGGTAATAATTTTATACCATTCGGCGTTAACATTTTTACAGCAAGAGCTTTTAACACCAGGGTTTGATTGCGAATGCGGCCGAAGTCGCCGATCTCGATCCTGGCCCTGACAACCTGCTCAGCTTGAGCTCCGTCCAGGTGATGAGTCCCAGCTTTCAAATAAAGCTTGGGTTGTTCAAAATGTTTTACATAGACATCTACCGGTAAATACACATCCAAACCACCCAGGGCATCAACGATCTCCCGGAAAGCATGCAGGTTGACTGATAAGTAGTGATCAACATGCAAGCCAAAATTTTCGAGCAAGGTGTGAGCTAATAGACCGGAACCATATCCAGTTCCATCATAAAAAGACATACCCTCTGTACCGTAAAAATAAGCCTGGTTCAGCTTTCCTTGAGTGACACCGTACTGTGAAGCACCCGGGATAGGTACCCACAGGTCACGAGGCAGGGCTAATATTGTAACTTTCTTAGTTTGGAAATCAACCCGGACAATACGTATTGAATCCGCTAGTCCAAATAAATATCCATTAGAATCCACACCAGTCACCAGGAAGGTGATCGACGGATCATCCCCACAGAAAATCTCTTGGGTGGGTATAACCTCAGATAAGGGAGTTTCAGTTGGTTCCTCAGCAGGATCCGGAGTATTATCGGTTCCTGAAATCTCAGCCGGGGTTTCGGTCACTTCAATTTCAGTTGTAGCTGTGGGGAGATCCAGTGGTTCTCCAAACGGTTTATCCCAATTGAGGTAAGCATACCAGCCTACAACGTTAAGGACGATCAATACTACAAGAATGATCCCGATCTTTACCGGTGATTTTTTAATTGATTCCAGCATATTTTTTCCTACTATATAGTTTTAACCTCGACGTATCTTATCACAAAGGCAATCCTGCGACAAGGAAAGGACATGCCGCTATGCCTGTTGATCATTTTATGGATCTTCAGGACAAAAGGCAGTCATTAAATCAATCAGAATCAGGGCCAAATACCACGCAAATAATCCGCTATCAAGTTGCGAATTTTCGTTTCATCCCCCACCAGGGCAGCTGTGTTGATAGCCCTGGCCGGATCGTAAACCATTTGCTCTTCCATGAAATCTGTAGGCACAGTTTCAAAATGGAGATCTTCTTGATAATCAAGCATTGCTGCCAGGCAAACTAGCTGGGAAATATCCGCTGGGCTTAAATCTGTTTGCACATTGGATTTTAGTTGCTCTATCAGAGCCGGAATAGCCGCAATTCCGGAAGGAGACAACAATTTTGCAGCAACCGCTTTTAAGACAATTGTCTGATTTTGAATCCGCCCCAGGTCACCAATGGTTATCCGATGACGTGCCAGCATTTCAGCTTGTTTCCCGGTCAAATGGTGCGAACCTGCCGTCAGGAAAATCTTCGGCTGTTCATTCACTTTCTTATAAACCGGTTGGCTGAGATAGACATCGATCCCACCCAGAGTATCTATGATGATCCGGAAACTGTTCAAATTCACCGCCAGGTAGCGATCCGCCCGGTAGTCATAATTCAACAGAAGAGTCTCGGCCAACAATCCAGATCCATAACCAGATCCGCTGTAATAGCCCATACCTTCAGTGCCATAAAAATAGGCTTGATTCAATTTTCCGGCTTCGATTCCCCTGCTCTCCAATCCAGGAATCTGAACCCATAGATCACGGGGCAATGCCAGCACAGTGACTTCCTGGGTCTGGAAATCTACCCTGGCAACCCGGACTGCATCAGCCAATCCATATAAATAACTGCTTGATGCAACTCCTGATATCAAAATATTAAGGGAGGGAGGACCCCCGCAAACCGGTTCAATGGTTGGTGTAGGTGTTATAGGAATTTCCTCAGTCACACTTATTTGTGATTCATCGGTTGCAGTGACAAGTTCAACAACCAGAGATTCCGTTGGAAGCTCGAGCGCTGGATTAATTGGTCTATTCCAGGTGAACAGGAGATACCCCACTCCTATCAGGACAGTGATTCCTGCCAGAGAGAGTATTATTATCTTTAAGGTTTTCAGTTTGTCAGTATTCATTTGATGTTCATTAACACTATCGATTTTTGTTTTGTTGGCATCTGTTTTCCTCATTATGACGGCATCATACCATGATTTGTTCCCAATCCTGGTA
>JAGHAU010000025.1 GCA_021161345.1 Anaerolineales bacterium
ATATTGGAGCAGTTATGAGCAATAAAATCATCAATGACCATTGGGAATGGATGCGGCTCAGCGAGGCTGCAGAGTATCTTGGGGTCCACTTTACTACCCTAAGGCGCTGGTCAGATTCTGGTGAGATTTCCTGTTTCAAGACTCCGGGCGGCTGGCGGCGTTTTAAGAAATCCGATTTGGATGGCTTTTTGCATCGATCCCAAAAAGGAGAGGATGCAAAGCTCAAATTATTAGGTAGTGAGACTGCAAAACCGGAAATTATTCATGAGATAAAACAACTCAACATGCGAGAAGAAGTGTGGTATGGACAGATTTCAAAAGAGAATCAGCGCCTAATGGCCAGCCATGGAAGGAAATTGATAGGAACGTTGATACAGTATGCCAGCCGTAATGATGAGGCTAAGCAATATTTGAAACAAGGTAAAAAGCTGGCAGAAGGCTATGGACAGCTTTGCCAGCAATCAGGCCTAACAATTACGCAAACTGTCCAAACGTTTGTGATGATTCGCCATTCTATCGTGGATTCGCTTTGTGAGGCAGGTATTGTCGTGAAAGATTCTGGAGAAGATACCTGGAAACTTTACCAACGCGTCAATCATTTTCTGGATGTCGTTTTAATGACAATACTTGAATCTTTCCAAACAGGGGCTTCTATTGTTTCCCCATTATTAGGATAAGTACCTAAGGTCGATTTGACGTTTTTGAGTTAAAAGCGCCTAAGATGTACAACCTGTAAATAGAATTGATGGTTCGTTTCGCTTCCGCTAACGGGAAAATTTCTTCATCAAAAAAATCATCTCGGTAGAAAAGGATTAAAAACAAAATTATTGGTTTCCTATATTTAGGTAATGTGCCCTGAAATTCACTGTCAACTGTCCCCTATAGTGAATAAACCTAAGGATATCTACAAAACTTAGTTTACAAGGGGTAAATGAGTTTTGTGGAAAATACAATCATGTGTAATAGAAAGCACGTGTAGATGGAAGACGTAATACAAAAATAAAATTAAAAAACGAACGAATATGCGACTACATTGCTTGGGTATAAATCATCGTACCGCTGACGTTGATGTCAGAGAGAAATTGGCTTTTGAGGTCTCTCAAATTGAGGAGTTTTGGAACCTGCTGCAGGAGGTTACCGCAGGTTTACTGAGTGAGCTGGTAGTTTTATCAACCTGCAATAGGGTAGAAATATATGCTTTAGCCGATCAACCCATTTTTACTGACATAGAGCAAGCACTCATCCAGTATCGAAAAATTCAATATGAGTCTATAGAAGGGCTCTTCTACCGGTTCGTGGATGAGCAGGTTATCAGTCATTTGATGCGAGTGTCGTCGGGGCTGGATTCAATGGTATTGGGTGAACACCAAATTTTAGGACAGGTGACGGATGCTTATAAGATTAGTTTGGAGATCAACGCTTGTGGAAAGGTATTGTCAAAACTGTTCCAGAGTGCGATTCGGGCTGGAAAACGGGTTCGGACTGAAACCGATATCAGCAAAGACGCAGTTTCGGTCCCATCTCTGGCGGCACGTATGGCAGAACAAGTAGTCGGTGATCTTGCCCGGGCTCAAATAACCTTGTTGGGGGCTGGAGAAATGGCCGAGCTGGCGGTAGAAGCCTTGAAGATACGAGGTGCAAATCAGTTCGGTGTTATCAGCCGGACAATAAGCAGTGCCTGCAGTTTGGCGGAGAAATGGGATGGGCAGGCAGGGACGATGGAAAATCTTTCCGGGGCTTTGGAAACGACCGATATCTTGATCTCTTCTACCAGCGCACCTCATACAATCATTCATCGTAAGATGATTGAAAAAGCCATGGAATCCCGGCAAGATCGTCCAATGGTAATTATCGACATTGCTGTTCCTCGTGATGTCGCTTCAAATGTCAATGTGGTAGAAAACGTTAATTTATATGATATTGATGATCTAAACTGTGGTGTTGAAAAAGCTATCGGGAATCGTGAAGGTGAAATCCCCAAAGTAGAAAAAATCATCGATGATGAATACCAAGCATTAAAAGAGTATTTTGCAATATTAGATGTTGTTCCAGTGATTGTTGAAATGAGGCAGCAAGCCAATTCTATTCGGCAAAAGGAATTAGAAAAGACATTACGGAAATTGGAGGGCTTGAACCCGGAAGATAAGGAGCAGATAAAAGCCTTAACTCACTCGATAGTACAAAAAATCATGCATAGGCCAACTGTTTTTTTACGTGAAGAAGCTAATGGACCAAATGGGGAAAAATATGCCAATGCTGCCAGCGAAATATTTGGCTTGAATGGATTAGAAGACCAGGATAAGGCAATCAAAAATGACTAAGATTGTTTTTGCTACCCGTCCATCAAAGCTTGCGCGCTGGCAAACAAATTATGTAATCCAGTTGCTGCAGCAAGCTGTGCCAGACTTGGTTTGTGAAGTAATTGTGATCACAACCAGGGGAGATAAAGAGCTGGATAAGCCCTTGCCGGAAATTGGAGGTAAGGGTTTGTTCACTCAGGAATTGGAGGCTGAATTATTGTCCGGGCATGTGTGTGCTGCTGTCCATTCTTTGAAGGATTTGCCTGTAGAAAATACGGCTGGGTTGACCGTTGGCGCCATCCCCGTTCGAGCAGATCCAAGAGATGTGTTGGTTTGCACCCAATCCTCTTCGCTGGAGGAGCTGCCTTCAGGTGCTGTAATAGGGACTTCAAGTTTACGGAGGCAGGCTCAGGTTCTGCGACACCGACCAGATTTGAAGATTGAGTCAATTCGCGGCAATGTAGATACTCGTATTCGTAAAGTGGAAGAAGGGCAATATGATGCGGCAGTTATGGCCGGAGCTGGAATCACTCGATTGGGGCTGGATAAACATATTGCGACCTGGCTGCCATTATCCATAATGCTTCCCGCACCAGGACAGGGGGCGCTCGGAATCCAATGCAGAGCGGATGATAAAACTACCTTGGCAATATTAAAGAAAATCAGCGATATCGATACAACCAAATCAGTTCGTGCTGAAAGAGCCTTTCTATTGGCGCTGGGAGGAGGATGTTCAATCCCGGTTGGTGCGTACGCAGAGATAAAAGAAGGTGTGATCGTAATGCAGGGATTGGTGGCAGCGACGGATGGAATACAGGTTATTAATGTGGACGGCCAGGGCGAAGAGCCGCAAGCCTTGGGAAAACAGTTGGCAAAGCAAGCTTTAGCGCAGGGGGCCGGAGAGTTGCTAAATGACTAGTTTATCCGGAAAGAAAGTGGTGGTTACCAGACCTGAAGCACAGAGTCAAAGATTTGTTGAAATGCTGGCTAATTTAGGAGCCAACCCGATTTGTCTGCCTGTGATCGAAATATCCCCAGTAGCGGATCCACAAGAACTAGATGTTGTATTGAAACGATTAGATCGGTACGATTGGTTGGTGCTTACCAGTATAAATGGAGTGGCAGCAGTCTGGGAACGCTTCGATGCATTAAATGTCCAAAGTCTACCTAAAATGCTCAAAACTGCCTGCATAGGACCAAAAACAGCCGCGTCTTTAAATGAAAAAGGATATCAAGCGGATTTTGTGCCCGAGGAATACATTGCCGAAGCGATCCTGCCTGGTCTGGGAGATTTAGAAGGATTAAACGTGCTGCTGGCTCGAGCTGATATTGCACGTCCTGATTTACCTGAGGCAATCAGGGCAGGAGGAGGGATAGCCGATGACATTTGTGCCTACCGCACAATACCCGCCAAACCCAACAGGAAAAGCATAGAGGCAGTGGCAGTGGGAGTGGATTTACTCATATTCACCAGTCCTTCAACTGTTGAGAATTTTTTTCAGATAATCATTTCTGAGGGATTGGATCCCTTGAATCTTCCTGGTGACCCTATCGTTGGCTGCATTGGACCAATTACTGCAAAGGCCGCGGAAAAGAAGGGATATCAAGCTAAGATAATTCCTGGGGAGTATACAATAGAAGGATTATTAAAAGCAATCAAAGATTATTTTAAGGAGACCGTGAATGGGTAATAGTAATCTACCTGCGTTTCCTGTTTCAAGACCCAGGCGTTTAAGGGGCAGCGAAAATATCAGAGCAATGGTACGAGAAACGGAGTTGGGTCCAACAGATTTTGTTTATCCTTTATTCATAAGGCATGGAAAAAATATCCAAAAAGAAATTAACTCTATGCCGGGGAACTATCAATGGTCTGTAGATAAACTCGGCAAGGAAGCGAGAGATATTGCTGATCTGGGGATACCAGCTGTAATTTTGTTTGGGATACCGGCTGAAAAGGATCCTCTTGGAGAGGAAAATTTTGCTCCTGATGGGATTGTCCAGCAGGCCATTCAAGAGATCAAGGCTGCAGTTCCGGAATTGGTCATTATTACTGACGTTTGCCTGTGTGAATATACAGATCACGGCCATTGTGGGGTTTTAAACCGGGGGGAATATTTATCTTCTGCTTTTCCAAATGATTATGTGCTCAACGATCCAACCTTGGAGATATTAGGCAAAGTTGCGGTTTCTCATGCTCGAGCAGGTGCAGATATGGTAGCGCCCAGCGGGATGATGGATGGGATGGTGAGAACGATCCGGGCCGATTTGGATAGTGAAGGGTATATAAATCTACCTATTCTGTCCTATGCGGTTAAATATGCTTCAGCTTATTATGGGCCATTTAGGGATGCGGCTGAATCCCCACCCAGCTTTGGGGATCGAAAATCTCATCAAATGGATCCTGCGAACAGCCGTGAGGCTTTGAAGGAAGCAGCTATCGATGTAACCGAAGGGGCAGACATACTGATGGTAAAACCAGCTTTGCCTTATTTGGACATTATCTATCGAGTAAAGACGGCCTATCCTGAAATACCTTTAGCGGCTTATAACGTCAGCGGTGAGTTCAGTATGCTGAAAGCTGCAGCTGCAAAAGACTGGGTTGATGAAGAACGCGTAATTTTGGAAACATTGACCAGTATCAAGCGTGCTGGAGCTGATTTGATTTTAACGTATCATGCCAAAGAAGCCTCTCGCTGGCTGAATGGCTGATGTTTTGATTGGAGAAAAGATGACAAAACCAACACAATTATCAAATAATGCTGCTGCTGAACGGCAGTATCATGACAAACGAATGGTGGTTGCCGATTTTAACCAGGCCCCGTTCACTATTGCCTGGGAAGTCACTCGGGCTTGTGCTTATGCCTGTGTGCACTGCCGGGCAAAGGCAATTCCTCAGCGTGATCCAGATGAATTGACCACTAAGGAAGCCTTTAAATTAATTGACCAGCTGACAGAATTTGGGAGTCCAATTCTGATCTTTACAGGTGGAGATCCAATGATGCGCCCGGATTTGTTTGAAATTATCACTTATGCTACCGGAAAAGGCCTGCGTTGCTCCTTGACCCCAACTGCAACAGCCTTACCGACCCTGGATCGATTAAAACAAGCCAAAGAAGCCGGTATTCGTCGGATTGCACTCAGTCTGGATGCGCCAGGACCAGGAGTACATGATGAGTTTCGAAAAGTAGAGGGTTCCTGGCAAAGGACGATTGATATTCTGCACCGGGCACAGGAAGTTGGACTGAGCGTTCAAGTTAATACGACAGTAACCAAGTTTAATGTCGATTTACTGCCCGAGATGATTCCTTTCATTAAGGAAGTTGGGGCAGTGCAGTGGTCGGTATTTTTTTTGGTCCCTACCGGGCGGGCTCAGGCGAATTACATGATCTCGGCAGAACGGCACGAGGAAATATTCAACTGGCTTTATGATTTATCAAAAGACGCTCCCTTTGATATTAAAGCAACTGCCGCGCCAATGTACCGGCGGGTAGCGATTGAGCGTAAAAAAGCCGAGGTTGGCAATGGCGAAATAGTCACTTTTCAAGGAGCCGGATTCCAGTACGCCGATGGGTTGAACCGTCCTAGTAAAGGGGTTAATGATGGCAATGGATTCTTGTTTATCTCTCATATCGGGGAGATCCAGCCATCTGGTTTTCTACCTTTGACAGCCGGGTATGTGCGAAACGATGATGTGGTGGATGTTTACCGCAACCATCACATTTTCACTGACCTGCGTGATCCTAGCAAGCTCAAAGGGAAATGTGGTATTTGTGAGTATATTGATGTCTGCGGGGGACAGCGGGGACGTGCTTATGGTTTAACCGGGGATTATTTGGAAACAGATCCGGCATGTGTTTATATACCAGTTTCGATGAGGTCGATGGAGTAAAAAATTTATGAATGTGATTAAATCCCGTTTCTTGCGAGCCTGTCACCGTATGCCTGTCGATGTCACGCCAGTATGGTTTATGCGGCAGGCCGGCCGGTATATGGCTGAGTACCGGGCAATCCGGGAAAAATTCACTTTATTGGAAATGGTCGAACGTCCAGAGATCGCAGCTGAAGTTACCCTGCAGCCGGTGGAAGCACACGGGGTAGATGCTGCAATCCTTTTTGCTGATATTCTACTTCCTGTGGTACCGATGGGCTTCAACCTTAAGTTTGTAAAGGGTGAAGGCCCTAGAATTGATAATCCGTTTCGTACTGAGGAAGACCTGAAGCGAATCCAGAAGATCAATGCAGTAACTGATCTAGGTCATGTAATGGAAGCAATTAAAATATTGCGGGAAGAACTCTCTGATGAAGTTGCTTTGATCGGGTTTTCTGGTGCGCCATTTACGGTAGCTTCTTATATTATCGAAGGCGGTCCGTCGAAAGAATACCACCATGTTAAATCATTGATGTATGCTTACCCAGAAGTTTGGGGAGAATTCATAAGTCTGGTGGCAGATACCTTGACAGATTACCTGGTCTCCCAGATTGATGCTGGCGCGCAGGCTGTGCAAGTCTTTGATTCCTGGGTGGGGGTACTCTGCCCCAGTGATTATCAGCAATACGTACTACCCTATTCCCGAAAAATGATCCAGGCAGCGAAAGCGAAAGATGTGCCTGTGATCCATTTTGGTACCAATACAACCACCTTGCTGCCGCTGATGAAAGAAGCTGGCAGTGATGTGATCGGATTAGATTGGCGTATCCCATTGGATGAGGGCTGGAAGCTGCTGGGCGAGGATGTGGCTGTACAAGGCAACCTTGACCCGATTGCTCTCTTTTCTCCCCGGGATGTGTTGGAGGAGAAAGTTAAAGATGTGTTAGATCGAGCAGATGGAAGACCAGGGCACATTTTCAACCTTGGGCACGGCATCTCTCAACATACAAACCCAGATCAAGTCAAAACCGTCGTGGAGATGGTTCATGATTGGACGGTAAAATGAATATTGTCATTATCGGTGGTGGTATTGCCGGATTAGCAGCCGCCCATTATCTTGAGATAAAAGCACAAGAAAGCAGAAAACCGACCAACATAACCTTGCTGGAAGCAGCAGATTATTGGGGTGGAAAAATTAAAACTGTTATTGAA
>JAGHAU010000143.1 GCA_021161345.1 Anaerolineales bacterium
ACAGTAAAGAGCTATACTGTAGACTTGACTCATTTCTTATTTGGGGATGTGCTGGGGGTGTCCGGGAATCAATTGATCACCATTGCAGTCTTCAGTTTTCTGATCCTGATCCTGGTGATCGCCTTTTATAAGGAGTTCCTGGTCATGACCTTTGATCCCACCCTGGCAACCACCTTAAGGATCCCCACCCGGGTATTTGAATATTTGCAGCTGATATTAATTGCCTTGACTGTGGCAGTCTCGTTCCAGACAGTGGGGGTAGCCTTGATGGTAGCGATGCTGATCACTCCAGCCGCGGCGGCCTACCTGCTCACCAAGCGCTTGCCGATTATGATGGTCCTGGCAGCGATCATTGCCTCAGCCTCCGGTGTGATTGGCCTGTATTTTTCCTATTATGTCAATGTGGCATCTGGACCAGCTATCGTGCTGGTTGCAACCGGTATATTTGTACTTGCCTGGGGGTATTCAAAATATCGCTCCCGCAGAATGGTCTTGGATTCCAAACAAGAGATAAAACCTGTTTGATTTTCAATCTGGTTTCTATATACCAGAAGATTCCCGACAGTATGCCCATGAATATAGCCAGGTAGATCACTACCATACCCAGGCTGGTCCCATTCACCCAGGCTCCAGTCCTGGCCTTTTCCCCCCATCGGGACCAGGTTTTTACCCATCTCCCGTACCCGGTCTGGCGCAGGCGCCATCGCCTTCATTATCCCGGTCTCTTCCCTGCCCGTCCCCCGTCTTCAGTCATTATCCATTATCCTAAATCTCATCCTGAACATCAAAAGCCCATTCACCTTTTCTCATCAAGGGATGGGTCTTGCCGTCCTGGTCGATTCCGTCCACCTCTATTTCCGCGGATCCGATCATAAAATCATAATGAACTGTGCTGTGGTTGCCGCCTGCATTGAGGAATTCCTCCGTAGTCATCTCATTTGCGCTTTTCAGGCAATCCCGGATCCCCCGTCCCAGGGCTATGTGAATGGAAGCATTTTCATCCAGCAGGGTGTTGTGGAAGATCACCCCGGCCCGGGAGATAGGAGAGCTGTTAGGAACCAGAGCCAGTTCTCCCAACCGGCAGGAGCCCTCGTCGATTTCTATGGTCTTTTTTACGAACTCTTCACCGGTCTTGGCCTTGACCTTGGTGACCTTGCCTTCCTTAAATTCCAGATACAGGCCGTCCACGAAGCCATCCCCCATTGTGAAGGGCTTGGTGGATGACACATGTCCATCCACGCCCATCCTGTCAGGTACAGTGAACACCTCCTCGGAAGGCATGTTAACGGCATTCTCGCGGCCTTGTTTATCCTTCAGTACGGCGGTTTTCCACAAATGGCCTTCTGGAAGGCGGACCTTCAGATCTGTTCCGGGGCTTTTTAAATGTATGGTTTGAAAGCTTCTTTCTGTCAGCGCCTCAGCTCGTTCGATCAGGGAAGAGAAGTGTCCCTTCCAATATTGAACGGGATCTTCCTTGTCCAACCGGTAGAACTTGACCAGGTATTCCGATATCTTTTCCACTGCGTCTTCCGGGGAGAGATCCGGGAAGACCGCTTGGGACCAATCCGCGGTGGGATAGAGCAAGATGATCCAGGGGGTTGGGTTCCGCACTAGATATTCGTTGACCTCCCGAAAAGTTTCAGAGCGGGTCTTCTGCAGCTCGGACAGTAGAGCGCTGTCAATTTCCTTGAACAAGTAGGGGTTTGAGCCCCCGATATAGATGCGGGCGTCCTTCCTGTCGGTTGCTTTATATAGTTCATCTACCGCCCAGGTCGGGATTTCCTGGAAGGAATCCTTGGGAGCGTTTTGATAACGGATCAGATCAAGAGCCGGGTCTCCCCAGAAAACTTCCACCAGTGGGGCTCCCATCTGGTAAGCCCTGGCCGTGAGCTCCCGCACCAGAGGAGCGGCTTCCAGGGGAGTGTAGAATCTAGCAGATCTTCCGGGTAAAGCCCCAATTCGGATCCGCTGACCTTCTTTGTAGTTGAGTCCAACTTTCATGATCAGTTCTGCGTAATCCTCAAGATATTCATCAAATAATCTGGCCATTTTATATTTTCCTCAGGTCGTCCATGTTATTTAAAATCGATAATTTCCAATGCCCAACTGGCGGCTTCCCGCACCAGCAGTTCTTTATCCTCCAGCGCTTTCTTGAGGACCGGTAAAGCATCCTTTTCTCCACGGTTGCCCAGGGCGATAGCCACATTGCGTAGATACCCCCGTCTTTTGGTCCTTTTAATGGGACTGCCCTTAAATCGGGCGCTGAAATCCTTCTGGTTAAGTTCCATTTCATCAATCAGGTTAATCGCAGTTAATTCCCCTCGCGGCACCAGAGCCTCAAGTATGGAATTTGATTGCCTTCCCGGCTTGTTCCAGGGGCAGACTATCTGGCAGATATCGCAGCCGAAGATCCAGTCGCCCATTCTGGACCGCAGTTCCTTGGGGATCTCCTCTCGATGTTCGATAGTAAGGTAGGAGATGCAAAGATTTGCATCCAGGGTGTAGGGTTCTTTGAGGGCACCGGTGGGGCAGGTGTCCAGGCAGCGGGTGCAGGCACCACAATAGTTTTCAGTGATCGGTTGGTCAGTATTCAATTCAATGCCCAACAGGATCTCAGAAAGGAAGAAGTAAGAACCAATCTCCTTATTGATCAGGGTGGTGTTTTTACCGATCCAGCCCAGACCGGCCCGCATAGCAAGCTCCTTTTCCAAAACAGGCCCAGTGTCGACATACCAGCGATTGGGTACGGCTCTGCCGACCCACTCCTCAATATTACCCATCAATTCTTTCAATTGTTCTACCAGAATATCGTGGTAGTCCTGGTTCATGGCGTAAGAAGCGATATTGCCGCCTTTAACATTTCCTCTGGGAGCTGGATAGGGGCAGCCCAGGACCAGGATGGATTTGCATTCCGGAAGAATATTATGGGGATCTGAACGCCGCTTCAGGGAGCGTTCAGTCCCGATCCAGTCCATGGAAGCGTTATATCCGGATTTCAACCAGTTCTGGAGGAAGTTCAAATGCTCCGGTGGTTCTGCGGTGGTTACGCCTACCAGGGGAAAACCCAACTCGATGGCTTTGTCTTTGATCTTGCGGGTCAGTTCGCTTTTATCCATAATCTCAGGGAACCCAACCCGGCTGGAATCCGTTGATGATCAGGCGCAGAGAATCGCCGCCGCTGGTATTGATCAGCCAGATCTCTGGGGGATCAGAAAGAGCCGCCTGGTTGTAGCGCACGTAAGCTAACAGGTTTCCGTCCGGATGCCAGGCAAAGGAAGTATGCTGGTAATCAATGACATCTGAAAGTTGAGTGTTTTCCCCGCTAAGTATATTTAAAATCCACAGCTCCCGTCCCGGAGTCCACAAAGCGGGATCAAGGGATTTATGACTGTAGGCCAGGGTCAATCCAGTGGGAGCGAAGCTGGGGTTAAGGTCTTCGGGATAGCTGCCGAGTGAAAGATCAAGGATGGTGTTTTCCCTCAGGTCATAAAGTTGTAAATGGCGAGGTGCCAGGGTGTCGCTCAGGAACAGGATCTCAGAGCAGACGAAATAACGTCCATCGGGAGACCAGCTTCCATCCCCGCCAGTCTCATTGGGCAGGAATTCTTTCTCGCCGGAAACCGGATTCCAGAACTGGTAGCCTTTCCCGGTCTGGTTGTAAAAGGTAAGCCACCCCGATGGGGACCAGATCGGCTTTTCAAGGTATTGATTGTCTTCTCCTAGATCGATATGGGTCATGACTTCGATATCCAAAACTCGAACTGTGGGAAGCATCCCCGGTTCACTGGGAATATATTCGTAAGCCAACAGATACCCGTCAGGAGAAATTCTAGGCGTAGTGCACAGCCCATCGGAACAGGACGTAACCTCTTCCGATATCCCGTTTATAAGATTTAGAACCATGATCCGACTGATGCCGTTTTCACTGGTTGAGCTGTAGTAGATCCATTCTCCGTTAGGAGATATGGAATAATCTTGGACCCCGTTAGCCTCTTCTGTTAATGCTTGACTCTCCCCGTTGACTGGATTTACCAGGTAGAGGTTGCTGAGTTCGTCTGCTGGCCACAGGTAGGTCAGCAGGATCGGGCTGATTGTCATTTCTATATTGAACTTACCCAACAGGGGCAGCCTGATCTGTGAATGGCCCCCACTCCTGAGTTGGAGGGAGATGGTCTGACCCGCAGGCCAGGATTTATTGGGTGTAAAAGTAAGCTGGTTGAACTCTTCGTTCCAAATATATTCTCCCAGCAAGGTTGGTTCCAGTGATATTCGGCTTTCTACGCTATCACCATCCATCGGCCTGGTAAAGTTGATTACCAGAGGTTGTCGACCATGCAGTTCTCCTTCCGAAGGCTCTATTCCCTCAACCCGGGGCGAAAGCTGCCAGCCGATCAATACCAAGATCAGCAGAACAACAATACCCACGCCCAGCCCGATTTTCCATCTCATGGCCCAATTATAATCGACATCACCTGGTAATTGATTTCCTCCAATTGGGTCTTGATAGCTTGGCTAAAAGCTGATTTTACAGCTTTGAGAGGACAGATAATTGGGCTTTTGTTCATGTTAGAATGATAGCTATGAAACGCTGGCAATTCTGGGTTGGACTGGCTTTAAGCGCTGTTTTTCTCTACTTCGCGTTGCGCGGTCTGGAGATAAATGAGATCTGGGAGCCGTTAAAATCCGCCCAATATTGGTGGCTTTTACCCGGTGTGGCGGTATATTTTGTCGGTGTCTGGATCAGATCCTGGCGCTGGCACTACTTGCTAAGGCCTGTTAAACCTGTCCCCACTAATAAAATGTTCCCTATTGTTGCTATCGGTTATATGGGCAATAATATTTACCCAGCCCGGGCTGGCGAAGTTCTGAGAGCAGTGGTTCTGAAACGCAAAGAAGCGATCCCCATTTCTGCTTCCCTGGCAACTGTGATCGTCGAGCGAATTTTTGACGGCGTGGTCATGCTGGGTTTTGTGTTCCTCAACTTGCCCGAACTGGCTACTTTAACCGGAACCTCTGGATTTATTGGCAATATCCAAACGCTGGCATTATGGGGGTCGGCCGCATTTTTAGGGGCATTGGCAGTTTTTATGCTGGCAGCCATGTTTCCCGTTCAGGCCGAAGAAGTGGTTGCCAGGTTGATCAAGATCTTCCTGCCGGAGAGATTCCGGGAAAAAGTACAGGATATCATCTATAAATTCATGCACGGCTTGGAATCCCTGCGCTCCCCCCGGGATGCGGTGATGGTGTTGGTGACTTCGGTCGTGATCTGGCTCCTGGAAACTGGAAAATACTGGTTTGTGATGCAAGCCTTTGATTTCCAGGTCAGTTTTTTTGCTTTGATGTTAATGAACGGCATTGTTAACCTGGCAACTACTATTCCCTCTGCCCCTGGTTACGTTGGAACCTTTGATGCTCCGGGAATTGCGGTCCTATCGGCTTATGGTGTGGATCAAGGGGTAGCAGCAGGCTATACCCTGGTTTTACATGCTGCTTTATGGTTTCCGATCACCTTGCTGGGCGCATATTATATGGTGAGGGAGGGGATCCGCTGGCAGGGTGGTGAGGTGGTTGACCAAAAGATTACGCTCCAAGAAGAAGCTGATTAAATTTGGCATTATAATAACTGCAAGACATTCTTAGTCTTTAGAACTGTCTTTTCGAAGGAGTACATTTTATGAATCAGGCAAAAAAATCACCTTACCGCGTATTGATCGCCGATGATGTTCTGGAAACACGCCGGAACACCCGGCTTATGCTGGCGGATAACCCCATGGTGGATATCGTTGCCATTGCCCATAACGGCCGCGAGGCAGTTGAGCTGGCCAAAAAACACCAGCCAGATATTGCCTTGCTGGATATCAATATGCCGGAGATGAATGGCTTTGAAGCTTTTCAGGAAATGTACAAGATCTTCCCCACCATGGCCTGTGTGATCATCTCGGCCGAGGACGACAACCAATCCTTCCGGACGGCCATGAATGTGGGTGCGCGGGAGTATCTGGTAAAACCATTTACAGTTTATCAATTGAATAATGCAGTTAAACGTGTGGGTGATATTGTGAAGTCCGAACGGGAAAAAGCAGATGTAGCAAATCGATTAAAAGAACAGCGGGCTTCGTTCCTGCTGCAGCTAGCGGCTGAATACTCCAAAACCAGGCGGACAGATGATGAGGCAGTGGAGATCTTCGAACAGCTGGCGGCAAATCCCAAGTGTGAAGTGCGCTGGCTGCGAACTCTGGCCATGTTGTACATAATCCGCCAGGATTGGATGAGACTCCAGGTACTGGCAGGGCGATTAGCTCGCCAGTTTGGATAATCTTCAATTCCAAAGGAAATCTTAATGAAAATTGCAGTTATTGGCGCTGGATATGCTGGATTATCGGCAGCCTACGATTTAGCGCGTTCTGGACATGACGTTGTTATCTATGAATCCACGGATCGGCCTGGTGGGCTGGCTGTTGGTTTTAAAGAACCCAATTGGGATTGGTCAGTAGAAGGTTATTACCACCACTGGTTTGCTTCCGATGAACACATGCTGGGTTTGATCGAAGAGCTGGGTTTCTCCGAGAAGGTTCGCTTCCCAAGGCCATATACAGTAATGATGCATAAAGGGAAATGGTATCCCTTTGATTCCATTCCGCAGGCTTTAATGTATCCGGGACTGGGTTGGGGGATCAATAAGATCCGGTTTGGCCTGGTTGGCCTTTACTTGCGATTGACCAATAACTGGCAGGCGATGGAAAAAACCACCGTAGATGCCTGGATGCGTAAATGGGCTGGCAACAAGGTTTATGAAACGATGTGGGAACCGATGATGAAAGGAAAATTCGGCCCGCATTATAAGGATGTCAATATGGCCTGGATGTGGGCCAGGATGCATGCCCGCACCTCGCGGTTGGGCACATATGTAGGCGGTTTTCAAGCTTTTACGGATGATATGGTTGGCGTTCTGAAAGACCTTGGTGTTGAGATTTGTCTGGAAACCCCGGTCAAAGAGATCACTGAAAGCCTGGAGGTCACCTTTGATTCTGGTAAGGAAAAATATGATCGTGTTCTGGTAACCACTTCGCCTGGTCTATTGTCCAGGATGGTACCAGCCCTCCCTGACAGCTACCAATCCGGTTTGAAGGATCTCAAGAGCATGGGAGCGGTTGTGCTCACGTTATCAATTTCCAGTCAACTTTCTACTCAAGGTTATTATTGGTACAACATCCCCAAAGAGCAGGGATATCCTTTCCTGGCTGTGGTGGAGCATACCAATTATCTCTCCCCGGAATATTTCGGTGGAGACCATATTATCTATTGCGGTGATTACAGGGATTCAGATCATCCTTATTTTGAGATGAGTAAAGAACAGATCTTGGAAGAGTTCCTGCCGCCACTAAAGAGGATCAATCCAGATTTTGACCCCAGTTGGGTTAAAAAATCCTGGCTTTACCGTACCAAGTATGGCCAACCAGTACCAGAAATGAACCATTCCGGGCGAATCCCATCCATACAAACGCCCATTCAGGGATTATATTTTGCCAGTATGAGCCAGGTCTATCCCTGGGATCGGGGAACCAATTTTGCGGTCGAGATCGGCCGTCGGGCTGCGGGGATGATGATGGATTAGCGGCGTTAGATATTACATCGTTTGAAAGCGGTTTCCTCTGATGAAGCCGCTTTTTTTTATCATGAGCGGAGAAACTCGACCGGTCTAAATCCCTGGTTTGATAATTCAAGAAAATATAGACTGGGATGATGAGACGGAATTAAGTGTTAGCTACATCCCATTTTCTTTTCCCTGGTGTGAGTGCAGAGCACACGCCTGTGTGTAACATCCCCCTTCTTTTATGAGCTTTTCCACTAATAATGCCTCCTTGAATTGAGTATATTAGGGTAACTATTGGTGCAAATCCTATTTTCAGGGGGTACTACAGGGTTCTTTCCAGTTGGTGGAGTGTTTTTATGGATAGCGAATTATTGACCCGTTTCGCATTAATTGAGGACTTTTCAGACGACCAGATCGAGATGTTAAGGCCTATTATCGAGGATATCAGGTTTGACACTGATCAGGTTATCTTTAATCAGGGTGATCCGGCGGATTATCTGTATTTTGTTCTGGATGGTAGAGTATCGATTCGTTTTAAACCCGAAGATGGTCCAGTACTAACGGTCTCTGAAGTGGACCGGGGTGAAGTGTTTGGATGGTCCTCAGCCCTGGGTTCCCACAGATATACTTCTTCTGCAATTTGTTCAGAATGTGGATTGTTCATCCGTCTGGAAGGAGAAGATTTAAAGAATCTCTGCCAGGAACATCCCGAAACGGGTATACTAATATTGAACCGCCTGGCGGGAGTCATAGCCCGGAGATTGCGCGGCACACACGAGCAAGTTTTGGCACTGCTCCATCGGGGATTGAATGACAAATAACCCGGAGGGTTATTAAGATGAAAGAGGTTCAAAAGAATTTACGAACAGAACAAATGCAAAATCTGATCAAAAGTATCAGTGCCTATATTGAACAATATCATGGTGGTTCAGCGGAACTGGTGTCTTTCGAGGATAATGTTGTCAAGGTGAGGTTGGGGGGCTCTTGCCTTGGCTGTCCATTATCGACTGCTACCCTGAACGGGTGGGTCCAGGGCACTATCCACCAATTTTTCCCGGATGTTTCGGTTGAAGCCGCCGAATAACTAATACAAGAGCAGTTCCTATAGGAGAAAATTATTATGGATTATTTCTACCAGATCATTGAGATGCTTGGTTTATTTGTTCAAATTTTAGGCCTGGTTTTATTTGGCGTTACAGTGGGTTGGTTTACCTTGCATGTCATCAATCAGCCGGAAAAGAGCTGGCAGCTGCAAAGCATTGTCTACAGTGTATTCCTGGTTTTTGTCGCTTTGATGGTCAGGTACCTCAATCCTGGCGCTTTGGGCGCATTTTTAGTAGGCACAGCTGGCGCCATATTCTATTGGGGCTTATTCAAGAATCGGGAAAAACCAGCAAAGAAGAAATAACCTGAACCAAAATTGATAAATGCGGGATCTTGATAATATTCAGGATCCCGCATTTTTGTTTTAAGTTTCCTTATCAACGAAGTTCCTTTAATGAACATCGTCTCTATGTCCTGTGTTATAGACCGAACGTCTTGTCCATCATAGCGGCAACCGCCATGTATACCGGGGAATCATCTCCCAGCTCAATTAGCGGTTTGCCGCTGATATCATATTCCATCACATTCTGGTCCATGGGTACGGGACCCAGGAAGGGAACCTGGATTTTATCGATCCGCTCCTGCAGTGGCACGGGAATTTCTCCGGGCACACGGTTGAGGATGAAGTATGAGTTTTTTACATTTATCGCGAGTTCATCCTTTAATTTGACAATGTTGTCTGCAGCAGATAGTCCGCGCTGCGTAGGGCCGCTGATAATGAATAAATGATCCACATCCTGGGTGGTCCTGCGGCTGAGATGTTCCATCCCGGCTTCGTTATCCATCACCACGTAAGGGTAATTATGGCTGAGTTTGTCGAGGATATTCCTTAGGTTGTGGTTTACAGCACAGTAGCAGCCTGGTCCTTCTGAGCGCCCCATGGCGATCAGGTCAAAATTATCGCTCTCGATCAGGGAGCTGTGGATCTCATAATCTAGATAATCGTGTTTGGACATGCCACCGGCAATACTTCCCCGGGCTGCACCGCCGACATTCTGAGCGCCCTGGACCTGTTGTAACAGGTCCTCGCGGATGCCGCCAACGGTGCAGTCCAGATCTACGCCAAGGACCATATTAAGGTTGGCGCTGGGGTCGGCGTCAATAGCCAGTATGGGCTGCTTTCCTTTATTGATCAGGTATTTTATTATCATGGCAGAAACGGTGGTTTTACCTGTGCCGCCTTTTCCTGCCAGGGCAATGGTTGTGGTCATTATAGGGTTACTCCTCTAAATGTCTCACGGGATATGGTTCCAATAAAATTCGGGCAATATCTTCAGATGCCTTGAATAAGGCAGGCACATGGTCATAGACCGGTTCGCCCAGTCGGTCCGCGTCCAGAACGCCCAGGTCCATAGGCAGGGTACCCAGCAAGGGCAGGCCGGGGGAATTCTTAACAAGGAAATCTTTTTCTTCTTCAGTGCGGACCTTATTGCCCACCAGCCAGAGCCGATTCAAACCAATATCGTGGGAAAGGTCCTTGATCTGGGCTGCAGTGCCCAGACTGCGTTGGGTGGGTTCCACAACAATGATCATGGCATCAACAAAATCCACAGTGGCTCGTCCCAGGTGCTCTACGCCAGCGTACATGTCGATGATCAATACATCATCATCGCGGAACATTAAGTGTGAGAAAAGGGTCTTTAACATGGCGCTTTCTGGGCAAATACAGCCCGATCCGCCCAGGTCAACGCTGCCCATTTCCAGCAAGCGGACGCCCCTATGAGTCACGCTGAAGCGTTCTGGAATATCGTCCACGCGGGGGTTGATGGTAAAAAAGCCGCCTATGGTCCCGGGTTTTGCTCCCGTCCGCTCTTCGATCAACTGGTCCATTTCGGCAATAGGGCTCAATTTGGCCCGTAAATCATCGGGTAAACCCAAAGCCCCAGCCAGGCAGGGTGAAGGATCTGCGTCCACGGCCAGTACATCCCTGCCCTTATCTGCATAATATTGGGCCAATAATGCTGCCAGGGTTGTTTTGCCAACTCCCCCTTTTCCACTGATTGCTAATTTCATGTCCTTCTCCTTCTTTATTTATTGTTAAAACGCAATTATTCTATTCTGCGATAAGTTTTCCAACCAGCATACTGCCCAGGATGGCACAGCCATCGGTGTTTAAGTGATAATCCGCGATATCTTCAAAGAGAACTTTATAGGAGGGAGGAAATTCGTCGTCCCCTTTCCAGTGCACGATCAGGAGCGCTATCTGGGGCAGAATTTGGTATCGAAAAGCGCCATCCCCAAAATCGGTTTTTTCACCGTGCTGCCCCATGTTTCTGTCCTCAAATTTATCATAGTCTGTCTGAAAATATTGGGCCAATTTCTGGGCTGTATATCCCTGGAAAGCGGCATTATAAAACTGTCCATCTGCCAGCTCAGAGAATGATATCCAATTTCCTGTAGCGGGTGAGCTCTTGGAGGAATGAAAATAATACATGATCATAGCCTGGTGAATGGGAGGAAGAGGTTGTTGAGTTTCAGGATCTCTTGCAAGAAAATCCCGGTTGGATAGAAAAACAGGTTTTCCCCAATAGTGAAACTCAAATACATTGTCCCCCTCCTCTTTCCTGAGCGAGGTTCCCGTGAGCTCAGCCAGCTGATTCACATCCCTTTGAAAGAGATCTTCCCTGAGTTCATCAGCTCGACGCTCGAGGGGCTCCTGGTCTTTGTTCATGACAAATTCATTCATGAGATCATATCCTCTTGTAGATGTTTCTGTAGGGCCCGTTTTAGTTCCCCGGGTTTAAATCCAAAAGGTCCCAATCCCCCGGCATAGACCACAAATCCATTTTTATCGATCAGGTACAAACGTGTTGGCCAGGCAGCGTAGTCTTTATTCACCTGGTCATTCATTTCGTCGACATAAGTTTTTACGCCATACTGGAGGGATTCCGCGCAATCTCCGGCCGCAGCCCGACGTTCCTCTATGGTTTTTGGGTCATAGATCTCCCAGGAAACCTTGGACCCAGAAAGCCGCAGCAAAGCATTCATCAAACCTTTACCAAACCACCAGCCGTCCACCGGATGCGCTTCCCGGATATAGACCTTGATAAATTGGATTTTGTGCTGATAAGTTTGGTAGATCTCGTTGAGACTCACGGTCCCGTTGACATAGGGCGGTCAAGTGAAACTGCCAAAAATCAGCGCTACCGGCTTGTGGCCCCGAAAGCTGCTTAATCTGATGGGATTTTCACCCTGGATATCACGCAGTTCAAAATCGGGAGCCGAATCGCCTATTCTGGGCGCTCCGGCATCGTAATTGTGCTGCCAGGTTGTGGCTTCCCGGCGATTTTTTATCGTGCCCATGATCACCAATCCTGAAGAGAATTATCTTTGATAAAAATGTATCATACCATGAGCCTTATTCAAATTCTCCATCAGGTGAAGGTCCATGATAACTTCTGCTTACGACTGGGAGATTATCATAACCGGCATTCAAATATAGTAAACATTTATGTTTATAATGAAATTGTGGGAAATCACCCGAATGCAGTGAAATAGGATAATAATAGTGAAAAAGAGAGAGCGCCCTCGAATCTGAACAATTAAAACGTATAACAGATTATCCCGCTATTATGACAAGTTTATGAAGTTCGTCTATCCCGTTGGTGAAAAAGGTAGAGTAAGGATCGCCGAGAAATTGGTTTCAGGTTCAGTCCTCGATGTGGCTTGTGGCACAGGAACGCTTCTGGAAATGGCTTGAAAGAGAGGTTTGGAATGTTATGGGATCGATCTGTCAAAAGGGATGATAGCTGAAGCAAAGATAAAGATCCCGGTGGCTGAAATCAGCCGGGTAAGTTATTATGAAATACCCTATCCTGAGGAGAGCTTTAATTACGTGGTAGCCACCAATGCGTTGAGCGGTGTCCATATTGATGCGAAAAAAGTTCTCATGGAGATGACCCGAGTATGTAGAATCGGCAGATGGGTTTTTATAGCTGAGTGGCCTGAAGCAGAGATAGATACATTTGAGGAGCGATGTGTAGTCTGGTTTGCCAGATTAACTGATGATGCGCCGAAAGATTATTTAAGAATGTTTAGAGATATGGGGTATGAACCAAAAGTTGATGTTCTTGATAAAAGATACCATGTATATGGTGTAAGGAAATAAATTGGACTAAGAATAGAACCTTGAATGCTGTCTGCACCGGATAGTCTTTTTAATTAACTGAACTCAAGACCGGGATTGCTGATCATTGAGTTCTGAAAACCGATTATTTTATCAACCAGAAGGTTCAGTTTCCTCACAGAGTAAGTGCAGCGTAAAACTCTCCCAGTATTTTTAAA
>JAGHAU010000006.1 GCA_021161345.1 Anaerolineales bacterium
AATTTGTAGCGAATTATTACCGCACTAAATGATGGGAGATAAATACTATCGCCCCCAAGATCAATGGATGAAAGAGAATACAATACTTTTTCAACAGGTAGAATTGTGACTATCTGTCTTTCTCGTGCCGAAAAGTTTAAGAATACCCCAATTTTCTCTCCAGGAATCTCCCGTTCATATGCAAGTACATCCGCCGGCGTTTCAAGCAACTTTAAGTCTCCCGTAATCAGCACAGGAGAGCTCTTTCGCAGCTGCAACATGTCCTTATACAAACTCAATATCGAACCAGAATTCGATTCCAATTTCTCCACATTCTGCTCTAGATAATTTGAGGCTAGAGGTATCCACAATTTTCCATCAGTTTCACTGAAGCCAGCTTTTTTCCCTGGATCCCACTGCATAGGCGTGCGGCAACCATCTCGATTCACATAAAGATCAAGGGCATTCAAAAGAAAAGACGGTACATTTTTATAGCGCTGTCCAACAGGATCCAAACAGGTTTTAATAGGACTATTTCCTTCCAGCATGCCGATTTCTTCACCATAATAGGTCACGGGGATACCTCTGACAGTGAAGATCAACACTGCCAGCAGCTTTGCCAGGTTGATATTTCCTCCAACCCTGCTCAAAACCCGTTTGCGGTCGTGGTTGCCCAGGACATAAACCGGCAAGTAAGGATCAGTGAAATTTGTCTCATATTTTTCAATAACTCTTCGCAGTTCGGCCGCAGTCACGCGGGCATCTGGAAGATCCCATAAAAAGACCAGATTCAAACCATCCTGGTTTTGACCCAAATAATCTCTTTTCACTTCATCACTGGCGAAGATCTCGCCCAGCAGGAACCGTTCAGGCCGGTAGGACACTATCAGTTCTCTGATTTCTCTTGCAAAAGCTAATGTCTCCTGCTGATTGACTGTATACTTGTATTCTTGAAAAAAGCCTGCTTCATCGTTGTATGGAAGAAAATGTCTTGAAGGAGGATTATTCCGGAATTTTTCATCCTTAAATATACTGTGGAAGATATCTAACCGGAATCCGTCCACTCCTTTATCCAACCAAAACTTAACCATATCCAGCATAGCTTTCTTAACTTGTGGATTTCTGAAATTCAAATCAGGCTGAAATGGAAGGAAAGAAGCGTAATACCATTGATCCGTAGTTTTATCATAGTGCCATCCCGAACCCCCTGGCAAAGCTTTCCAGTTATTAGGCGGCTTTTTTCCCTTACCATCGCGCCAGATATACCAATCGCGCCTGGGATTGCCCAGGCCGGCTCGAGATTCCAGGAACCAGGAATGCTGGTCTGAAGTATGATTTAGCACCAGATCAAACACAACCTTCAGATTCCGTTTATGCACCTCTTCGATCAGCAAAAAAATATCATCCTGAGTTCCGTACTCGGGTGCGGCCTGGTAATAATCGCTCACATCGTAGCCAAAATCAGCCTGGGGACTGTCAAAGAAAGGAGAGAACCAGATCGTCTCAAAACCCAGTTCTTTGATGTAATCAAGCTTGGATATGATGCCAACCAGGTCACCTATCCCGTTTCCCGTTGTGTCATAATAGGAACGGGGATAGATCTGGTAAATCGTTGTGTTTCTCCACCAAGTTTCTGCTCCCATAATGATTTCCTCATATATGCAAGAATTTTTCTCCTTGACTATATATTCTAAACTGTTTTGAAAAACACATCCATAATATATGTTTTTACGTGTAAAATTGATATTATCAGGTTCTCCATCTTTAAAGAGAACAAACCAGCTCGGTAACATTTCCTCTCATATTTTCGTTTCTTTAACAGTTGCTAAGACTCTGCTAGCTAACTCCTCCAATCTATGGTGGAGGTAGGTGGTGAAGATCAAACGTCAAGCCCAGAAAGTGGAGGAAAGATGAAAAAGAAACTTGCCCTATTCCTTGCTCTAATAATTTGCTTATTTGCCGCTGGCTGCGGAACAGCGCTCGTAGTCGATTCAGATGGCGATCAACCAGACATCGATCTGAATGATGGCATCTGCAAAACCGTCAATAATGACTGCACGCTGCGGGCTGCGATCATGGAAGCGAACGTGTCCGATGATATCAGCGAGATATCCTTCCAAAATATCACAACCATAAATCCTATCTCTCCTCTCCCTCCAATCACAATCAACAATGCTCGCATTGATGGGGGTGGAAGCGTGAAGATCAACGGCTCAGCAATTGGAGGAAACAATGTTATCGGGATCGAGATCCAGGATGCCAGTAATGTCTATATTCAAGGTGTAACTATAAGTCACTTTAACTGGGGCATCTACATCAATTCCCGTGATGGATCCGCAAAGAATAATATCATTGGCGCACTACCTGCTGAAGCAGGAGATCCCAAAAAAGGGAACAATATCATCTATAACTCTATAGGGATTATTATAGATGGAGATCAAGCGGCGAATAACACAATTTCTGGCAACCATATTGGCATAGATCTTAACGGATCCACCCCCAGACCAAATAGTCTTGCAAGCATCCAGATTTCAGGGGGCGCAAATAACAATCTCATTGGAAGCATATCGGGCTCCGGAATCTTTGCTGGCGGAAACCTGATTAGCGGAAATGGAGGACCAGGTATTTGGTTATTAGACGCAGACCAGAATCATATCAGCGGAAATTTTATTGGTTCCAATCTGGCAGGTACCGAAAGAGTTGAAAATTACGAGGGAATCAGAATCAGTCACGGATCATTTCATAATAGTATTGGATATGACGAGACAGGTTCCGGTAGTATGAACTTGATAAGCGGAAACGAGATTAATGGTATCGCCATATCAGAATCCAACAATAATTTCATATCAGGAAATTATATAGGTACAACTTTTGATGGTACCCAAGAATTGCATAATACTCATGGAATCTGGATCGAATTTGGTTCGGGCGGAAATATCATAGGAACGAATGGAGATGGCGTCAACGATCAGGCCGAACGTAACCTGATCAGCGGAAATTTGCAGTTTGGTATCTATATAAATAAAGACGGCATCAGCAATGTGATTGCGGGTAATTTTATCGGAACGAAAATTGATGGTTCAACCCCACTAGGAAATGGATGGGGAGGTGTAACCACAAATGGCGACAATACTCGTATTGGCACAAACGGGGATCAAAAATCTGATCTATTAGAAGCCAATATTATCGCTGGGTCTGGCACATCTGGAATAAACATATCCTCAAATTATAATGTCGTTGCCGGTAATTTTATCGGTGTTGACAAGGCAGGATTGACAGACATCGGAAACGCACTAGCGGGTATTCGTGTGCATGGTGATTATAATTTAATTGGTACAAACGGAGATGGCGCAGCAGATTTAAATGAAAGAAATATTGTCAGCGGGAATGGTGAACAAAATCAGGGTGTTGGAATTAGTATATATGGCAACAACAATATAGTCGCTGGTAATCTGGTTGGAACGGATTCAAATGGATTGGCAAACCTCGGAAATGAAACTACCGGGATAACGCTTCAAAATGGGGCTACCGGCAATTTGATTGGCACAGATGGTGACGGAATTTCGGATACCCTTGAAAGAAACTTGGTCAGCGGGAATGGCCGACAGGGGATAGCCCTCTACGATGCAACCTCCAACACAATTGCCGGCAACCTGATCGGGACAGATATTACCGGGACGAGTGCGTTGCCTAACGGCCATAATGCCAGTCAAGCATATGGCGCAATTCACCTCGGACCAGGCGCAAACCTCAATGTGATTGGGACCAACGGAAATGGCCAAAACGATGCTGCAGAGGGAAACCTGATCAGCGGCAATGATCATCTTTATGGCATTGAAGTTTCAGGACCTAACTGTCAAAATAATGCGATCACCGGCAATATCATTGGATTGGATATCACAGGCAGCTTAATACTGGGCAACGCAGGCGGTATCCTTTTAGGGATCGACGCCGATAATAATTTAATCGGAACCAATGCTGATGGAATTGGGGATGTCCATGAGGGCAACATGATTGGCGGTAATCAAACCACGGGCATATTAAATGCAGGTTCAAATAATCAAATTTCAGGTAATTTCATCGGGACCGACAAATTTGGAATAGCGGACTTGGGAAACGGTGGGCCAGGAATAGATATTGTCGAACCGTCCTCAGACATCGTCATTGGTGGGTCCAACCAAAAAGCCAACACCATTGCATTCAACAAGGGCTCTGGTATTTCTATCCTTGGAACAAACGCAAATAAAATTAGAATCCTTAATAACTCAATCCACTCCAACGACAGATTAGGGATTGACTTGGCATCGGATTCAGGTTTATACGATGTCCTAATTAACGATCCAGGCGATGTTGACGCTGGGCCAAATGATTTGTTGAATTATCCTCTACTGACCAAGGCTACTAGTATTATTAGTTATGTATCAGTCTCAGGGGAAATGCTCAATGGCCTGCCATTTACCAGTTTTCATGTTCAATTTTTTAGCAATCCGATCTGCGATTCACCATCTGGACATGGTGAAGGCAAGACCTATCTCGGCTCCCGACAGGTATTTACTGACATATATGGCAATGCTCCTTTCACAGCAAGTTTTCCGGCGTCAGTTCCCGCTGGACACTTCATCACTTCAACCGCAACCGCTTATGGAAATACCTCAGAGTTCTCCGCTTGCGTGGAAGTCACTGCTAGCGAAGATACGTACACAGGGGAGATAGACGAGAATCCCTGTGATCAGTTCAACCAGGACGATATGAGTTTGGTCACCTTCAATTACAGGCCAGGAACTGGCGTGTTCAGCCTTTATGTGAAAAATCCTGAGCCTTATCCGACAGATGGTCCGACAGGCAGTTGGGATTACACAGCATTATTAGGTAAAAGGCCATCCTCTCTCACCAGCTTCCTGGATTTTGATGATCGGATCTATTTTGATTTTGTAATACCTGAAGAATACTTGAACACCAAGCAAACCCTCCAGATCTTCAGCAACTACTGCTTCCCGCCCTTTTATGTCAATGACGGCGTAAGTATCCTGGGTAAAGATCCGTCGGATCCAGAACCGGCAATCTGCCATGAGGATCTTAGTCCAAGCGCTTGCGCGGCAGCTGGTGGTGATACTAATAACGCAAACGGGAAATGTATCTGTCCATGATTTTTATTGTTAGCATAACCCTAAAGATCATTCAATCTAATTCAAAAGAGCCGGTATTAAGCCGGCTCTTTTGTTGTCCATTTGATATCCTTAGTTTTTGTCGTTTTGCCTGAAAACGATTGGCAGCAGCGGTAATGCAACTAGGTTAACTAATGCCAGGATCACAAAAGCCCACCGGAAACCAACTGCCGGTATATTGGCAAACCCTCCAGCGACAGCAAACCCCAAACCCTGTCCGATATTGGTAACGGCCATGAAAATTGAGAACATGGAGGCAGCGATCTTCTTCTCTGTATAATGCATCGCCAGGGCAAAATAGACCGTTTGGTAGGTCCCGTAGGAAAGGCCAAATATGAACACGATCGGCCATGCAAATCCCGGATTGGGTATCACTGCCAGGATCAAGATCGAAACGAAGGAAAAGAATAAAGCGATCCTTGTGCTCTTTTTCTGTCCAATTCGATCGATCAGCTGCCCTCCCAGCATGCCTCCCAAAACAACACCTAGTCCCCAGATAGTGGTATAAAAACCTGCCATCCTTAATGAGATTCCATACTCAGTTTCGAGAAAAGGATTCACATTCTGGTTGGTGCCGGCAATAACCAAGAAGAACAGGAATCCCGCCGCAGCCAGGGCGATGATCTGTTTATCTTTGAAAGCTGAAAAGGCACTCCATTCAAATTTTTCACCTGCATCTCTTTCTTCCTCCTGCAAGGAAATCACGAATGGCAGGGGAATTAGGGTGAGTGCTCCCAGGAGCCAGAATACTGCTGTCCAGGAAACTTCCTGGGCAAGCCAGCCTAATATGGAAGCAGTAATGACCACACCGGCTGCTCTGCCGCCCACCATGAATCCCTGGATAGTGCCCTGCTCATCTACCGGAGTTGTATCAAGGGCTAACCCATCAGTGCAGGTATCGTACAAAGCCATGCCCAGCTGGAGGATAAAGGCGATAGCTACGAACAACCAGTAATCATCAGCTGGATCGATAAAAGGAACAAAAACCAGACAGAGAGCCTGAATGAGCAAACCAAGGATGATATAAGGCTTTCTGTGTCCCAAGCCGAAGAGATTAACCTTGTCACTTAACATACCCAAAAAGACCTTGATGACAAAGGGAATCAGGGCAATAGCTCCAAATATGCCCACATCGGCCATTGACAATCCTTTGGAAAGGAAATACAAAGCGTTCAGAGAAGTGAAATAGGAAAAACGGTCCCCAGCGAAAAGTATAAAGATCCAAACATCGTGTATCGGGCGGTTTTGGAATTGAGCATTTCAATCTCCTGGGCTTGAAGGATTATGGAAAGAGGCCACTAATTAGCCTTTTTTCTTATTCCAGAAAGATGGATATTTTATGTTCGTTTAGATCTTCAGTATGCCAGTAGTGAAGGATCTGATCTTTGATTTTTAATTCATATCTCCCATCTGATAATACAACACGGCACCCCTCCGGGTATTGGTAAGACGGAAGGTAAATAAGCGTTGGTTCCATGACCTTTGGATCGTGCTGAAAACGATAGTTAAATTCCTTTGTTTGATAATCAAAGCTGACCTCGAGCGGTTTCCCGGCAGTTGCCACGGGATAAGGTCGTAACAC
>JAGHAU010000218.1 GCA_021161345.1 Anaerolineales bacterium
GAACAGATGGCCAAGATGGATTACAGCCTGGAAGAAGAAAAAGCCTAAGCTTATTTCCAAGCCAGATAGAAAATAACACAAAAGCTCCCGGAGGTTCCTGATCTCCGGGAGCTTTTGTGTTATTTATTGGTAATTATTCAATTCCGATTGACTAAAATAACCCTGGAGTATTCTCGTTTTAAATAATTTCTTTGACTTGAAACGACAAGCCATGATACGATATTAATAAGAAATCATTGAATCACTTCCTTGGCCTGGTATTGATGGTCATTCTAATCGGCTTCATTCACCTGTCAATAACTACTAAAAAACGTCCCTAACCAGAATTCAAATATCCTCACTATCTATGATAAAGGAAAAATAAAATAAAAATGTTCAAACGAATTCTTGTACCATTAGATGGTTCGGAAAATGCAGAAAAAGTATTGCCCTTAGTCGTCGCAGAGGCGAAGTGTCACAAAGCTGTTATTGTTTTGTTGCGCGTTATCGCTCCTTTGCGGCAATCGTTAATGGCTAGCCCGAATTTGATCGCTAAAATCTTCAAGGAGTTGGAGTCTATCACCAAGGAAAGTTTGGAGGAAGTTGCTGATAAGATCCGTGCTGAGGGAATAGAAGTGGAGACCGTCATCGAACGAGGTCAGCCTGCCCTGCGAATTCATGAGATAGCGCAAAATCAGTCGTGCGATTTGATCATAATTGGAACCCATGGTGAAACTGGCAATCCCCAATGGCGTTCTGGCAACGTTGCAAATAAAATTATCAGAACTCAATCACCCATACCGATTTTAGTAATAACAACACAACCTCCAAAACGATCTGGATAATTGGCAATGGTTAATTCCATCACAATTCTCTCAGCCCCTCTGGTCTCCGCAGTGAATCCAAGTTCGATGGATGGCATTGTTGTTTTTATTTCGGTTGGCATCTTTATCTTCGTCTTTCTCACAATTTCATTTCATCTACTTCACGAGACTACTGCAGCATTACTAGGTGCCGTAACTGTATTATTGGTCACATATATCGGGGGACACTATAATCCGGATTTGAGAATACTCACTTTTGATGATGCCATGGGAGTGGTAGATTGGAACGTCATCTTTCTCATTATGGGGATGATGATATTAATGTCCATTCTAGACGAGACCAATGTATTCAAATGGTTGGCTTTTCGTCTTTACTCTGTGGCAAAGGGGAACGCCTGGGCTATCGCGGTGTCCCTGATTTTATTGACCGGGATCACCTCTGCATTTCTGAACGATGTCACCGCCATCCTGATGCTAGTTCCTCTATCTATCCAAATGGCTTCCGCAATCGGGCTTAACCCAATGGTTATAGTTATCCCAGAGGTATTGGCTTCCAATATCGGTGGTGCGGCCACTCTGATCGGTGATCCACCCAGCACAATAGTGGGGTCCCATATTGGTATTAGTTTCACTGATTACCTTGTCAATATGGCCCCGGTTGCGATAATCTGCATGATAGCACTTCTTGTGATTAATTGGTTTCAATACCGCAAGGATTACGGCGACGCAAAACGCAAAGTTTCAAAGACACTTACAGATCAATTGGCTTCCGATGCCCAGATCAGTAATTATGTAACTCTTCGCAAGGCACTGGTTATTTCCCTGTTGACGTTTATTGGGTTTTTTGTCGCTGATATATTTGGCCAAATGCCAGTGGGTGTGGTAGCCCTCAGTGGCGCAACCTTTTTGATCGTCTGGGTAAAACCCGATATACACCACATGCTCCGGCAAGTGAATTGGACCACTCTGCTTTTCTTCATTGGCTTGTTTATAGTGGTTGGCGGAATGGAAGCCACGGGAGCGATAGAATGGTTGGCTTCTCAGGTCATCCTGCTTGCAGGGAATAGCCTTGATAGGGCGGCAGTGTTAATTACCTGGGTGGCTGGAATTTCCTCCGGGATTGTGGCGAATATACCCTTCACTATTGCAGCACTCCCAGTAGCCGATTACCTAACCGCCAATATTCCAGGCGGAACCGAAAGTCGGATCATCTATTGGGCTTTGATCTTGGGTGCCGATTTGGGGGGGAATGCCACTTACCTGGGTTCTGCTCCCAATATAGTAGCAGTCGGTTTACTTTCCCAGGCAGGAATCCGGTTATCGTTTTCCCGCTTCGCCCGGGATGGTGTCCCGGTGACAGTGCTCACATTGATCATCGCCACAATTTATTTGCTTATCCGGTATTAATGAGGATGGAGGTGTTTGGATGGGACTGATCTTATGTGCTACACGAGGGGGAGAAGCCAGTTATCGCACACAACAGGCCGCAATTGCTTTGGCAAAAGAACAGGGTGATGAAATCATTTTTCTCTATATCATCGATCTCAGTTTCCTAAATAAGAGTGCGGCGCCAATCGTTGTGAATATCGAAAACGAATTGGACCAAATGGGAAGGTTTTTCCTTCTGATGGCCAAAGAAAGAGCTACAGAGCAAGGTGTGGAAGTCCGTACAATTACTCGTAAAGGCATTGTACAAGAGGAAATTATTAATGCAGTCCTTGACGAGGGTGCCACACAGGTCGTGCTTGGTCGCCCTGCAGGTATACAGAGTGCATTTCAGACATCCAGTCTGGAGACCTTTGCGGCTGAGATCGAACGTGAGACGAAAGCAATTACGATACTTGTTTAGGATACTAACACTTTATCAATCTTAAATATTAACAGAAGGATCTCAACAAGCGCTGGTCACTCTACGAACAGATGGCCAAGATGGATTACAGCCTGGAAGAAGAAAAAGCCTAAGCCTATTTCCAAGCCAGATAGAAAATAACACAAAAGCTCCCGGAGGTTCCTGATCTCCGGGAGCTTTTTATCATATTGAGAGAGAAATGCGAAGGGGACTGAGTCCTTTACCCACCCTATAAGAACAACCGCACCAGCGTATAGCCGCCCAGGGCTGTGGAAAGGCCGCCGATAATATAAGTCAATTTTCCTGCTGGTAAACGGCTGACAATATAAGCTGATATAGGGACAGACATAACAGCCCCAAGAATTAAGGATATCATCAGGGTGCTGTTGAGCGTGACCCCGCTATATAAGTAAATTCCGAAACCGACGATACTGGTAACGCCCTCAGCAAGAGAGGTAATACCCACTGCTTTACGCCCCTTTACACCGGATAAAACTTGTCCGGCGGTTACCACAGGTCCGTACCCTCCGCCGCTAATGCCTTTATTGAAGGCCGCCAGCGCCCCCAAACCAGCGATCCTCTTCCAGGAGAAGGCATAATTCTTCTTTTTATTTAGTAAGATTACCAATCCCAGGGCCAAAACCAGTACACCTATATAAACCTTGATCGCCCAACTTGGTACGTTTATGGCAATAATAGTCGCCAATACAACACCTACTACACTGAATCCTCCCATTACCATGGCGATTTTTAGATCAGGGCTGCCTCGCCGTAGATCAACATTGCCGAATCCATGGTGAAACACACCGGCCAAAAGACCTGTAATCGCCTCAGAGCACAATACCGCGGGAACAATTTCTATGGGTTCAAACCCCAGAGCAAGCATGATCGGGGTCAAAGTCGTGCCATACCCCATACCCAGAGATGAGTCTACCAGTTCACAGACGAACGCCAAAATTATTATTGGAACCATTTCAATTGAAAACATGATTATCTTTCTCTATTTTTGTTGGGTAATCAAGATTGGTTTAGTTATACATTTGAATAACATGCCAGCCAGGTCGGTGGAGAACCAGAAATCTCGGCCTTGTCGGGGGCTGGCAGGCAAAATGATCAGATCTGGATCAGATAATAAAATCTCATCCCGGACCTGGTTAAATGGATCGCCATCCCGTAATTTGTAATTGGCAGAGATATTTTCACGGGAGAATTGGTTGGAAATCGATCTCATATTAATCCCCAGAGTATCATTACCTACCAGAAGTGAGGCCAGGTTATGGTGAAGAAACGAACCATAACAAAGGGGGACTGGCGGCAGGACAGGAAGGATTGTCACATCAACATGTCTTGATTGAGAGAGACGTATGACCCAGGAAGTCTCCTTCTCAGATCCGGCCCCACAGTCAGAAAGTAAAAACAGCAACTTCTTGATGGGTAAAGTTGCATCTGACGGCAGAATTAACAGATCCGGCAGCCCGGTTTCGGTAATATGCTCCTTCTGGCTGGAAAGCTTTTTGCACAATTTAGAGGGATAATCAGCCTCTACTATGAGCAAATCAGGTTTTTGTTGTTGAATGGTTTTGCATAACCTATTAATCGAATCCCGACCTTCTCCAGGACAATCAATCCGTACCAAGTCTGCCATTAATGACCTGGCAATTCCCTTTGCAATATTAAATGACCGATTTGATTCTGCCGTTAACGGCCAAAAAAGGAACTTCATCATTTCAGGAACTTGGGGCCATATCTGATCCAGGCGGTGGTCAATCTCCTCCTCATCTGCCTGGATCAGACACACCGGTGCGTCGATAACAGATTGAACAGCACTGGAAGCTGCCTGATCATCGGGGGCCGCCATGGCGACTGTAATTTTAGTGCCATCTGTAGCAACCGGGAGGGCGTGGTAGCGGTAAGCGATCTCGGGTGGAAGCATCTTCATTACCGAATTGTCTATGCAAATGCAGTCTAATTCCAAATACGGATAAGTTTTCATTATCTTATGGCACAGGTGTGAAGCTTGTGAATAAATTGGGAACAAGATTCAATTTCTGCCAATTTAAGCGAAGCATACTGACTGGCTGCTTTTAAGAGTTCCATCTTTTCATTAACTGACAAGATATGAAAATTTTCCTTGCTGTAACCATGTCTCCTCAAGAATTCGCCAATAAATTGCCTCTCTAGGGCAGATTGAACAGATTTCCCTTGATAAAATGGGGAATGATCTTTCACGATCCACCTCCAAAGACATATATCTTTGCAGTTCTGTTTAACCAACTAAACTATAACAAAAGGTGATGATAAAACCTATTATGTCAGCATGATAAAACTGTGACATGTTTTCCCCCCAGGCACAAAGCTCTGATTTATCCCTTCTTCAACAAACCGTACCCCAGTCCAGGAACGGTTTGGATGTAGACGGGATTGGCCGGATCTGGCTCAATTTTCACCCGTAAACGATGAACCAGCTGGCGCAGCATATTACGATCAGCTGCGGATGGACCCCAGACATGATCGATGATCATATCGATTGTTAGTACCTGGCCAGCATTGATCATCAAGTACTCCAACAGTAGATTTTCCAGGTGAGTTAGTGAAACCGGATCCTGCTGGGTTTCGATTCTCACCTCTCGTTTGCCCGGGAAGATCGTCATGTTGCCAACGACAATCTCTGTTTTTATTGGTTTCCCTTTTGACCGTCTTAAAATTGCCTTAACCCGGGCAACCAGCTGACCCGGACTGAAGGGCTTAATCATATAATCGTCCACACCGATTTCAAATCCATTCAAGATATCCTCTTCCTCCCCCCGCACTGTTAACATCAGGATCGGGGTATCTCCCTGAGCCCTGATGCGCCGGCAAACCTCAAAACCGCCCATTTTCGGCATATTAACATCCAGAACGAGCAGATCTGGATCTTCTTTTTCCCAGCGCGCCAGAGCAACAACGCCATCATAAGCCTGGATAACTTCAAAACCCTCTTTATGAAGCATAAAGGTGATCACATCTGCCAATACACGATCGTCATCTACTACCAGAATTTTCATTTTTCCTCGCTTGCTACAGGGAGGGTGAACCAGAATTGCGATCCTCCTCCCGGACGATCCTTTACACTAACTTCTCCGCCATGAGCTTCTACAATAGCCTTAACAACAGAAAGCCCCAATCCTGCTCCTGCTTGTGAAATCTCAACCCCTTCCTGGGGGAAAACAAAACGGCCAAACAGGTTGTCCCGCTGATCATGGGGGATGCCTGGGCCTCGATCTTTGACAACCAGGCGTATCATTTCTGATGTGGCGCTGACCTCAAGGCAGATATCTTCCCCGGGCGGTCCATATTTATTGGCATTTGAGATCAGGTTTACAAGCACCTGCACAATTCGTCTTTTGTCCGCCAATACCCGGGGCGGTTCCAGGGGCATATCCACCGATAGGTGCTGATCGTATTTGAATAATAGGGGCTGCATGGTTTGAACTGCCTCTGCAACGATCGGTGCCAGATCCACTACACGTGGAGAGATGCGGAAACGGCGAGCTTCGATATTGGCACCTTCCAGTAAATTATCAAACAGGGTATGGAGCCTGAAAATGCCTAGATGAAGGGAAATATAAAGCTCATTTCTTTCCATTGACGTCAGATTTCCATCTGGGTCCAGAAGCATTTCAATCGATGCTTCCAGGGCAGTTAGCGGGGTTCTCAATTCATGGGAAACGTTGGCCAGAAAATAGCCCAAGAGCCGATGGACAGCCTCTTCTTCGCTGATATCCCGGATCACCAGGGCAATTTCCTCATCATCTACTACACCTGAGCGGGTCAATCTTGCGCTGGTGATAGCTAAAGATGTGACTGAACCATCCGCCAAAGACACATCCAGCTTTTGATATCCTTCTTCGGAAGAAGAGATCAGGGAGAAAAATGTGTCCGGCGAATCAGCTAAGGGAAATACATCATTAATTTGATCGCCTCTGACCTCACTGTCCAGTAGTCCTGTCAAGCGTTCTGCGCCGTGACTGAAGAAAGTTATCCGTCCATCTCTATCCAGGGTAATGATGCCTTCTACAATGGAAGCTAACAGGTTATCGCTCCAATCCCTTTCATCTTTAAGGGATTTAAGTATTTCCTGCAAGTCCATCCGTGCGTTATCAAGAGCCCTGGCCACTCTGGTTATCTCGATCAACTTCGATTCTGTGATCACTGAGGTTTCCAGATCTCCCTGGCTGAAGGATTCAGCGTTTTTGGATAACTTCACCAGGGGGCGGCTTATTCGCCGGGATAAGACCACACCTATTAGGGTAACGATCACAGCAATCCCGCAAATGGCTGCTGCCATCCACAAGATCAGCCGGTTCTCGGCAATGGATATCTCGGAGATATCCATCGCCACAGCTACGAAGAATCCTTTTTCATCGAGTGGGCTGATAGTGATATAGTGACCAGCATTTCCTGCTGTACAGGATAAATGGGGAAGTTGGCTGGTATCCTCTGCAATGCATTCCTGCAGATTGCTGATCTGTTCCGCCCCAAGGTTAAAACTTGAACTTATTAATTGATCCTGGTAGAACAAGGCCTGATCCAGCCCGATCTGATCCCGGATCTCGAAAGAATATTTATCATCCAGCTTAACCCCTACCACTACCTGACCAGGATATTTGTCATCCAGTCGGGTCTGGGCAATCATCCAAGCATCAATGCCATCCAGATAAAAATTTCCAACAGGTAGATTCTCGCAAAGCAGGATCTGCTTCTGCGTTCCCCCAATTAAATCCCCAGAGTGGCAAATATTGATCAGGTCCAGATTAGCGCCGTTCTGCAAAGTGAATAGATATTCCTCCAGGGGCTGAAGGTCATTGCTCTCTAAAAGCAAATAAAGAGTTGGGCGCTGGGCTGTCAGGTTGGCAGCATTTTCTAATTCAAAAGCTTTTTTTTCATAAAGGGAGATGGCAGTGCGCTGGGCCTGTTCTACCTGGGCCCAGGCCTGCTGATCCATTTGATTTTGTAAAAGCCAGATCGCGGGTAGCCCCAGCAGAATGGCAGTGAGCAGGACCACAGCCAGGAAGCTGAAAATTAATTGAACAGGAAGCCTGTTGACATTAAATGAAAATCTCGTCACGCATCTATTGTACTCCTGAAAAAATAACCTGATTATATGGAAATTGGCTTTCCAGCCGTTACAAAAAAAAGGACTGAGTCCTTTCGAGGGGACTCAGTCCATTGATGTTAAAAAGAAAATGTTCTTGGCAATGACCAACTCTCCCAGAGGGCCTCCCCTCAAGTACCATCGGCGCTGGCAAGCTTAACTTCTGGGTTCGGGATGGGACCAGGTGTACCCTTGCCGCTACAATCACCAAGAACATATTTCACATGTTAAAGTCGTACACATATTGAATAGTATTTTTTTTGAATAAATATCGAGTTCTCCGCACCATTGTATAAGCCCTCGACCATTAGTACGGCTTAGCTGAACACATTGCTGTGCTTACACACGCCGCCTATCGAGCAAGTAGTCTTCTTGCGGTCTTACTCCCTTAACGGGATGAGGAATCTAATCTTGAGGCAAGTTTCCCGCTTAGATGCTTTCAGCGGTTATCTTTGCCAGACGTAGCTACTCAGCGATGCTCCTGGCGGAACAACTGACACACCAGAGGTCTGTCCACTCCGGTCCTCTCGTACTAGGAGCAGCTCCTCTCAAATTCCTTACGCCCACAGCGGATAGAGACCGACCTGTCTCACGACGGTCTGAACCCAGCTCGCGTAC
>JAGHAU010000214.1 GCA_021161345.1 Anaerolineales bacterium
ATGGATGCCAGTATGACTGCCTCGTCGAGAGATAATCCCTGCTCGCTGATCCGGGTTTCGATTTCCGGGTTGATCTGGGCAATAAAACGCTCATAAAAAAGGCTTACAAGGGATTTTGCGCTGATTTCTCTGGATACCTGGTAAATGCCGGGAGAAAGATATCCTTCCTTACTCTCTTCTTGTACTATTTGCAGGAATTGATCTGGTTGAACAATCAAGCCAAGATCAGGTAAGGTTTCCGCGATCTCTTCTACCCGCCAGCCTGCCAGGATCGATACCGTGGTCAGTGGTGCTGCCGGACTGCTGAGTATTTGAGCTACTTCCATCTCGGACAAGCCGGGGCTGAATAGATATTCACCGGGTTGGATCCGTGTATCAACGCCTGTGTAAATTAAGTAAGCTCTGAATTCACCGGTGTGGCGGATCAAACCCAAGTGGGTTAATCCGGTGAGGATCTCGTCCAGGGAATCACCCGGATCTATTGGAAATAGGATTTCAGTGTTGTTTTCAGGGTAAATTTCAAAAAGGGTGTTTTGTGAGAGCAGCAGCACCACGGATTGTTGATAGAGTTTTGTTGTTGTGAGATTTGCAGACGGGGGACCAAATAGCTCTGCAGTCCGGGCTGGTATAGTGGCTGCAATCCCAGCCAGCAAACAAAGAGCAACCAATAACAACACCAGGATAAATAGGACCAAAAAACCTTTCCCGCGGGATTCCCTTTTTGGCATCAGTCAGCCTCCTGGTCGATCAGGTGGTCAAGGTAGGTTTGTAAAATAACAGCGGCAGCGACTTGATCCAGATGGCCTGATCTGTTCTTGCGGGATACGTTCATTTGCTGCCTTGAATCCTGGGCTTTCTTAGTGCTGCCATATTCGTCCCAGAGATTAACTGGAATTTGTCCCAATGTCTGGATTTCTTCTGCCAGGCGGATGGATTTGCCTGACTGAGGATTATGGGTGCCATCCCAATCCAGCGGTTGACCGATCAATATCAACACAGCCCCGTGTTCTTGGGCCAGCGCGTAAATAGCTAGGGCATCTTTGGATCTACTTTGATGTTCGATCACACATAATGAGGAGGCAATTATCTGGGTTGGATCACTGATAGCGATCCCCAATCTTTTTTCTCCGGGGTCTACCGCCAGGATCCTGCCGGGATCTTTATCCATGGATTAACTCTCTCCCTCATTGATACTGATACGGAATGGTAGGGCTGGGATTCTCAACCACCAGCTAGGTGATAGTTCGATCCGGGGTGGAACATCGAGGTCTAAATTTTCCTGGAGAATGATCATGGCATTGAGCGGGTTCCTCCCCAAAACCATTTGCAGGATCTCGTTATGATCCAGGGTCCTCTGTTCATTCCAGGTAACTTCCATCCTCCAGGTGAAGGATTCTGCATCTCCTAGAATTGGGGAGGAGAGCTGGGATATGGCGATACTTTCTAGCAAGGGTTCAAAGTCATCCTCTTGATATTGGGCTTTCACCAGATCGGTCGCCAGGGAGAGCAAATCATCTCCGGAAACGTAAAGGATCAAAAACTGGACTTTCTTATTCAAGTGCAGTTCAACCCCAGGTGAACCTTCTTCAGGCGTAAATATCTCATCAATGATCTCAAACTCCCTCAAGTCAGGGGTGAGTAATATATCTTCCTGGCTCAGGAGATTGCTGATTTCCTCAGCGGCTAGATCTTTCAAGCTAAAAGTTAAATTTCGGCTGAGACGCCGCCGATCTGAACTGTTGGGCGCCGATATGATAATATCCGTCCCGCCGCTGGTGGGCAGGGGATTGCTGGCAGCAACTTCGGCTTCTAAAGAAGTGCTGATTGTGGTGATCTGATCTGCCTGGACATTACCTGATTTTCCTGGATTAATTGCTGAAACCGGGATGGTGATCGATTCACCTATGCCCGAAGGCAACTTTCCTGATTCTGTGGTGAGGAATCGAACAGGGTTTTTCGAGTCTATGCTGAAAATTGTATTAATAGGAATGGTAACGGCTTCTTCCCCCAGATTCGTGATAACCACTTCACCCTCGGCATAATCGGAAGAGATTGATGTAGTTCCGTTGGCGGGGATCGATTGTTGGTCTTCTGTTTCGATTACCAGTTCCTGGACAGGCACCTGACCCGAAATCTGGACCTGATCCTCGCCAATGATGGCCCGGATAGGTACGGTCAGACTTTTTTGGTTGGTCTCTTTTTCGATCGTGATCGATGCGCTGGGAAGCAGCATTCCTGCGATGGCAAGCACCGCTACCACTGCTGCGATGAAAATCGAGATTCTGGTCCAGGGCGGTAGATCTTTATGGACTGGTTTGATTTCCCTCGAAAAAAGGTCGTTTCCACGAACTTCAACAATCTTATTTTCTAATTCCCGACGTTTGAACTCTCGAAAGGATTTTCGCCAGGGTTGCAGTTGGGCGGTTTTGCGGGACTGAAAAACTGGGATCCCAGCTTCACCGGCCTGAAATATAACTTCAGAGTCTTGGGTTAACAAGGCCAGTTGACTTCCATGGGAGGAGCAATACCGTTCCAGTAGGATCAAATCCAATCGAGCGCGAAGGACTTTCCCCCGTTCTGGCCAAACCAGCAGGATGCGCGGAGTTTGCGACCAGTCCATTTTATCCCTAACGGAGATGGTATCGTCATGAGCCTCAAGCTGAATAATTTGGGTTTTCACGGAAGTTATTGTACCAAAAACAGAAAAAGGATACAGTTTCATTTGAGGAAACCGTATCCTTAATTGAATGGGGATACTAAATCAAATCATCGACTATTTTTTCTGTTTCCTGATCCATCCTGCAACACTGTTCAGCGCTTCGGGTAATTTTTCTGGATCCTTGCCGCCAGCTTCTGCGAGATTGGGGCGGCCCCCGCCGCCGCCGCCAACTTGCTGGGCAACGTGTTTGATCAGATCACCTGCTTTGATTCCTTCTTTGATCAGATCCTCAGTCACGGCTGCTATAAGTCTTGGTGATCCATCGATCACAGTGCCCAGGACAATGATTCCCCGCTTCGGTACTTCCTGGCGAAAACGATCTGCTACCATTCGCATCGTATCAAGGTCAGATTCCTCCAGAATTTGGGTAAGCAAATTGATCTCATCGACCTGTTCCAATTTTTCAAGGGCAGCCTTCAATTCAATTACCGCCAATTTTCGCAGTAATTTGTCCCTGGATTTCTCTGCTTTTTTCTGCAGGTTGAGCAGAGAGCTTACCTGGGATGCAAGCTGATCCGGTCCTGTGGAAAGCGATTTGGCAGCCGTGTTCATTTCCAGGAAGCGAGTTTGCACCAATTTATATGCTTCAGAACCTGTCACTGCTTCGATCCTGCGTATTCCAGCGGCTGTACTCCCTTCACTGGTGATCAGGAATAAACCAACTTGGCTGCTGCGGCTGCAGTGAGTACCACCACAAAGCTCGTAAGAAAAATTTCCCATCTTGATGGTCCGGACGACATCGCCGTATTTCTCCCCGAACAAAGCCCGGGCTCCCTCATCGATAGCTTCCTGCAGGGGTTTTTGAGTAATTTGAAGAGGGTGGTCTTCCAAAATGCGGTGGTTGACCTCTTCCTCAACTGCCAAAACCTGTTCATCTGTTAGTGCCTGATTGTGGGTGAAGTCAAAACGCAGGTGATCAGGGGCAACCAGGGAACCTGCCTGGCGGGCATGTTCGCCTACAATTTTATCCAGGGCGGCGTGAAGCAGATGTGTGGCAGTGTGATTGCGAATGATATCTCCGCGCCTTTTCCGGTCCACTATAGCTGCAGCCTGATCTCCAACCTTGGGGTTTCCGCTCAGTACAACTCCTTTGTGGACAATCATCCCGGCTGCTGGTTGATAAATATCATGAACAGCAATTGACCAATCATCTCCTTCAATAGTTCCGGTATCGGATACCTGTCCGCCGGATTCCATATAAAAGGGTGTTTTTGGCAAAACGACCTGGATTTGATCCTTTTCTTTGGATGAGGTGACTTTTTTATTATCCTTGATCATTGCCAGGATCGAACCCTGAGCGGTAAGTTCATCGTATGGGTTATATTCAACGCCGCCAGAATCCAATTTATCATTTTTTTGCAGGTCGTTTAACAGCTCCCTGTAAAGTTCTACTTCCTCTCCGCCAAGATCACCCATGGCGTGACCCGCACCGGAGTTCAATCGATGCTGCTCCATAGCTTTTTGGAAGCCGTCTTCATCAACTGACAGACCCCTTTCCTTGGCTATATCCCTGGTTATCTCGAGCGGCATACCAAAAGTAGTGTAGAGATTGGCTGCTACTTCACCAGCCAAGGTTTCACCAGCTTTCAATTCGTTGAGCAAATCTTCCAGGTGGAGGGTGGCGTTTTCAAGTGTTTGCTGAAACTGCTCCTCTTCCCTGGCGATGGTATTGAGAATGATCTTCCGATTCTGTTTGAGTTCCGGATAGGCATCCTGGTAGAGATCGACTGCTAATGTAGCAATTTGTCCCAGGAAGGGAGAGTGTAAACCTACATGGCCGCCAAAACGGTAACCTCGCCGGATGATCATCCGGCAAATGTAATTTCTCCCCATATTGCCGGGTACAACGCCATCAGCGATCAGAAAGGCAGCTGCCCGGGCATGGTCAGCGATCACCCTGTAAGGAGTTAAATTCTTGTCCCTTTCTTGATCGGAATCGCCGGTTAATTCCTGAACGGCTTCAACGAGAGGTAAAAGCAGATCTGTTCGGTAATTAGAATTGACGTTCTGCAGGATTGCCACAACCCGGTCGAGGCCTAATCCGGTATCTACGTGTTTATTGGGGAGCGGATCCAGAACGTCTGGCCCTTTTCGATTGTATTGGATGAAAACCAGGTTCCAAATCTCGGTAAATCGGTCTGTACCCAGTATGGCTTTATCGGTTACTGGACCTTCTTCAGGTCGGAGATCGTAATGGATCTCGGAACAGGGTCCGCAGGGACCTGTATCGCCCATTTCCCAGAAATTTTCCTTTCTTCCCAGGTAAAAGAGCCGGTCCATTGAAAATCCGGGCTGTTCCTTCCAGTACTTGACTGCTTCATCATCAGTTGGGATCTGGCCTAATTCATCCTTGAAAACTGTCGCATAGATGCGTTCTTTTGGCAGTTCCCATACCTCGGTCAGCAGCTCCCAGGCATAAGTGATGGCTTCTTTTTTGTAATAATCGCCAAAGGACCAGTTGCCCATCATCTCAAAAAAGGTGTGGTGGGTATCATCCTGTCCAACATCTTCCAGATCATTATGTTTGCCGGCCACACGCATACATTTTTGGGAATTGGTAGCTCGTTGATAATCCCGTTGATCCGTTCCCAGGAAGATATCCTTGAACTGGACCATCCCCGCGTTAGTAAATAATAAGGTGGCATCACCACCTGGAACTAACGAGGAAGAGCGCACAAAGTTATGTTTTTTGTCAATAAAGAAATCAATATATGACTGTCTAATTTCATTCCCGGTTTTCGGTTTTTTACCCATATTTATCCCTTCATACACTTTTTATAAAATCAAAACCCGGACAATGCTGCTGTCCGGGCAAGATCTTGAATCGTTCTATCACAAGCTAATCAATCCAGCGTTGTGCTGCCCGGCTCTGATGATGTATCTGAGGCGGCTGCGCAGCCGATTACGGCAGCCGCCTGGATAGCAGCGGCCGGTGCTGAAATATTTTGAGAATAGAATCCGTAATTGATCTTGTTCATCTCAAATATTATACAGGATTGTTGTAGCATGGGCTAGTACCAAGAATTCAGTCAGGCATTATTGCCTGGAGGATTTTGATGATTTCGCCTGGCATGAGAAAACGATTTATTTTCCCTGGATATGGTAGAATTTGTACGGTTTATTGATCCGGACAGTACTTCAAATAACCTTTCCGGTGACTAGAAATAAACCACTACCGTGGAGGATAGAGAAAGAAATGGGCAACTTAAGGCGAATCGTACTAGATGTATTAAAACCCTTGGAACCCAATATTGTTGACCTGGTGCGGAAGATTTCCGAACTCAGTGGTGTGGAAGGGTCTAACATCACGATTTACGAAATTGACCATCATGTAGAGAACGCAAAAATCACTGTCGAGGGAGAACAATTATCCTATCAGGAATTGCATGACCTGATCGTGGAAACCGGGGGAGCCGTTCACTCGATAGATGAGGTCGCTGCAGGCAAAAGAACTGTTGAGGAAGTTGTTACCCATCAAGATTAAGTATGAAAAATAACCGTTTACGGTGGTCATCGCTCTCAGAATTCCTGGAAGAACTTCAAACATATAACCAGATCGCGGACATTGGTGAAATTGCCCGGCGTTATTTTGCCATGAATGCTTTTGATGGTGTGTTAACAACCATTGGCGTGCTGGCTGGCAATTACCTGGCCGGTGTGCGCGATCTTTCCATTCCCATCCGAACAGGCATTGCCACATCTATTGCCATGGGGATCTCGGGTTTATGGGGCGCTTACCTGACTGAAACTGCTGAACGGCAGCGGGAGCTGTCTGAATTACAAAAGATCTCTTTGATCGACCAAAGTGAGACATCGATTGGCAGGGCATCACGCTTTGCTGCGATTGTGGTGTCGATTGTTGATGGAGTTGCTCCAGCCCTGGCAGCGATGATCGTTCTGACTCCGCTGTTTTTAGGATCATTGATCCAAAACCCAGTCCTGAGTTATGCCTTAGCTGGCGGATTAGCTCTATTATGTTTATTTGCCCTGGGTATGTTCCTGGGGAAAGTGTCTGAGAAGGGCTTGATCGGCTATGGGTTCAAGACCCTGCTGGCCGGTCTGGCAGCTATCGCCATTAACTTCCTGCTGGGCGCTGAGTAAAACTCATCTGGTTGCAATTCATGAAACGTTACTTATACCTGACAGTTTTTATTTCCGGTATGACCACACTGGGGATAGAGTTTGCCGCGTCACGCCTCCTGGGAAGCGTTTTCGGGACCAGTAATCTGGTCTGGGCAGCTATTATCGGGTTGATCCTTATTTATCTGACAGTGGGTTACAGTTTGGGTGGAAGGTGGGCTGATAGAAACCCCAATTATAAAACTTTCTACACTATTCTGATTTGGGGCGCATTCAGCGCGGGGATCGTACCATTCATCGCCAGGCCGGTTTTATACGCGGCAGCAGATGCATTTGACCAACTCCAGATAGGAGTGCTCTTTGGCGCTTTTAGCGCTGTTTTGGTATTGTTAGTTGTCCCTATCACCCTGCTGGGGACAGTTTCACCTTTTGCCATTCGATTGGTCCTGACTGATTCCAAAGACGCAGGCAAGACTGCCGGCCGGATCTATGCCATCTCGACTCTGGGGTCATTTTTGGGAACTTTCACTCCTGATCTTTTATTAATTCCCTGGTTGGGTACAAGATTGACCTTTGTGGTTTTCTCATTGGTTCTTTTAGGTGTTGCACTGGTGGGTTTATTCCTCGTTGAAGGTTGGCGAAGTGTACTGAAATGGATCTGGATGCCAGTTATTATCGTAGGTTTGGCTTTCTTGTGGGGCAGCGGTCCGGTGAAAACACACATTTCCCAGATCTACGAGAAAGAATCCTCCTACAACTACATCCAGGTATTGGAAGTGGATGGTTACCGGTATTTACGGTTAAATGAAGGCCAGGGAATCCATTCCATTTACCATCCGGATCACTTGGCCTATTGGGGGACCTGGATGCAAGTCCTGCCGGCTCCTTTTTTTAACACCCCGCCATATATGCCGGGTGATGTGGAGGATATGGCCATTATCGGCCTGGCAGCGGGTACTTCAGCCAGACAGGCCACAGCTGCATTTGGCGCTATTCCCATCGATGGTTATGAAATTGACAATGAGATCCTGAAGGTAGGACAAACCTATTTTGCACTGACAGACCCAAACTTGAACCTTATCGCTCAAGATGGCCGCTGGGGATTGGCCCATTCAGGAGAGAAATATTCGCTGATCAGCATTGACGCTTATCGGCCGCCCTATATTCCCTGGCATTTGACTACGGGAGAATTTTTCGGGGAAGTTTTCAATCACCTGGATTCAAATGGGGCCCTGGTGTTGAATGTAGGCCGGGTTCCTGAAGATGATAAACTGTTATCCGGTTTGGTAGCTACCATTCAAACAGTTTTTTCGTCAGTGCATGTAATGGATGTGCCTGAAACTTATAATTCGATAATATACGCGACAGTTCGACCAACCAGCTGGGAGAATTTGGAAGCGAATTTCAATTCCCTGCTGGCAGAAAATGATACTCATCCACTCCTGATCGAGTCCATTCGAATAGCCCTGGAAAATAGACGACCTCTGCCTTCCGGGGGGATGGTCTTTACTGATGATAAAGCTCCAATCGAACGGATCACCAATCAAATGGTATTAAGCAATATCCTTACAGATCCAGCCTTGCTGGGAGAAGATAACCAATGACAGTGATAAAAAAGGGATTCAGTGCCCTGGTCACACTTACTATTCCGGTAATTATCAGCGTTTTATCGATCCATATCCTGCTGAGTCCGATATTCACAAATCTGGAATATCGCCGGCCAGGTTTTCCAGAGGACAATTACGGTTTTACCACAGCGGAGCGGCTGGAGTTTGGCAATCAGACCAGGAGCTACTTGATCAGCAATGATACTCTTGATGATCTCCAGCAACTAGTTTTTGAAAATGGGGACCCTATCTATATCGAAAGAGAGTTAACACACCTCGAAGATGTAAAGATAGTGCTCCAGGGAGTCCTCAGGGTATTTTATGGGGCGGCAGCCGGTTTCGTTCTTGGTGGTCTGATCGCCCGGACGAGAGGTTGGCAGGAGATTTATCTGAACGCGATCTACCTGGGAGGGAAAATAACTGCAGGGTTATTGGTTATGATCCTGTTATTAACACTGGTAAGTTTCCAGGCTTTGTTTACTAATTTTCATTTGCTCTTTTTTGAAGGTGGCAGCTGGTTGTTTTTTTACTCAGATACTCTGATTCGGCTTTTCCCCGTTCAATTCTGGCAGGATATCTTCCTGGTATTCGGGATCTTGACACTGGCGGGGGGAATCCTATTAGGTTGGGTTCTGCCGGCCAGAATGAAAAATATCCCAGAAAATGATGGAAGGGGATAGGGATATTTTGATTAAATAAAAAAAGGCAGCGCCCGCTGCCTTTTCATTTGGAAAACAATCTATCAGGCGCCGAATTTCTGCAATCTTCTGGCGTGAGCCAGGGCCAGAGACATAGTCTCAACTGCAGGGAATGTTCCCAGGCCGCCCCGGGCGCAATTTCTTTCATTAAATGCTGTTTCCCAGTCGGTACGATGTGTTTTCGGAGCCCAGATCAGAAAAGGAACTGGATGCCAGGAATGGGATTTTAATAAAGCTGGTGTTGAATGGTCTCCTGTTACCATCAAGACATCAGGTTTGAGGTCCAGCAGGATAGGTAAGGCCCGGTCCACCTCTTCGATGATCTTTGATTTGGCTTCAAGGTTGCCATCCTCCCCATAACTGTCGGTCTTTTTAATGTGGATGAAGAAGAAATCATGTTCATTCCAGTGTTTTTGGGCAGTTTTGAATTCTCCTTCCGCACCTGCCCCAACCAGTTCGAGCACATCCATTCCCACTAATCGGGACACACCTTTATACATCGGGTATTCTGCGATGCAGGCAGCCTGCAGTTGATAGGCATCCTCGTAGGATGGCAGGCAGGGATCAGTTGCAAAGCCCCTTAGCAGAAAGCCATTGGCAATAGGTTGATCTGCCAGGGTTTTATAAGCTTCAGAGATCCATTGCTGCATGAATTCGGCAGCTTTATTGGCGTTAGGATTTTGAGCCTCCACCTTCAGGGGGGGAACACCCTCTTCTTGTGGATCTGTATCATTCAGGGCGGGATTCAATCCTTCCCCCCGCATCACGATCACAAATCGGTATTCCTTGACCTGGCGGACTTCCACTTCCACGCCTGGGATCTG
>JAGHAU010000228.1 GCA_021161345.1 Anaerolineales bacterium
ACCCAGACCAGATATTCATCATCAGCTACGATGGGAATGCTTCTTTGGTCAAGGCGAATTTGATAGAGAACCCGATTTGGAGCAACTTCAGAGCGGTTCAAAATGACCAGCTGTTTGCCTTTGCCTACGACTTTTACAGCTGGGATCAGCCTGATTCCGCTGGATCCTGGGTCTGCAGTGGCTGGCAACAAAGATCCAGCCTGAATTGTCAGCCAATATCGATATTTTGGAAGAAGTGAACATGTTTTATTCTGTCCTTTACGGCATGGATCAGGATGCGATTGATGCGGAAGTCATACCGCACCTGACCGGCGATCTTCCCTGACTGACCAATTATGGCCAAAGATAAGTACAATCGATTTCTTTTACTTCTAGGGTTAGGCATTCTCGTGGTGTTCCTGGTTTCGGTCTTTATTGGCCGTTATCCCAGCCCACCAGGCATGCTTCCTCATATCCTCTTTGAGGATCGTCTGGCCAGGCAGCTGGTCCTGAATCTGCGGCTTCCACGTTTACTGGTTGCTTTTTTGCTGGGGATGATCCTCTCCGCAGCCGGATCAGTCCTGCAGATGATCTTCAGGAATCCGCTGGTTGAACCCGGATTTCTGGGCGTCACGCAGGGGGCTGCCTTTGGGGCAGCGATTTCGATCCTGTATTTCGCCAAGCACCCCCTGGTGATCGAATTAAGCGCGACTTTTTTTGGATTATTGGCTTTGGGTGCTTCTTACTATCTGTCCATCCGGATACGTTACGGGGGATGGGTTTTGAGATTAATCCTTTCCGGCGTGGCAGTCTCGGCTTTGTTTTCAGCCGGTGTGGGCGTGTTGAAATATGTGGCCGACCCATTAACAGAACTGCCTGAAATTACTTTCTGGCTCCTGGGTGGATTGTACAGTGTTACCTGGCGGGATCTGCTCTTTGTTCTGCCGTTTGCGTTGATTGGCATTGTGGTTGTTTATGTGATGCGCTGGCGAGTGAATCTATTGTCCCTGAATGATGACACGGCTTTTTCGCTGGGAGCTTCATTAACGAGGGAGAGGTTGATCATTCTAATTACCACGGTGGCGGCCGCAGCTGCCCTTACGTCTATCAGCGGAGTGATCAGCTGGGTAGGACTGATTGTGCCCCATATTTCACGCCGGATTTTTGGCGCCAGTGCAGAGAAGTCCATCCCGGCCGCCATGCTCCTGGGTGGGGGATTCACAATGATTGCAGATGATCTGGCCAGAACCCTACTTGCAGGCGAGATCCCGCTGGGAATTTTAACTTCTGCAATTGGGGCAGGGTTATTTATCTATTTGATGATCAGTATGAGCTTCAAGGTCAGGCGCGATGGATAAGATGCTTACTCTTGAAAGTGTTTACTTCAGCTACAGTGAAGAGGACCCGGTAGTATTGGCTGATCTATCCCTGGATATTCCAGCCGGGAAAGTCACAGCCATCCTGGGCCCCAATGGCACCGGTAAGACCACCATGCTGCATATTATGCTGGGACTGTTAAAACCGTTCCAGGGCGTTGTCACCGTGGCTGGAAAATCCCATAAGGATTATTCCAAACGCGAATTGAGCCAGCTGATCGGCCTTGTGCCCCAGTTTGAGTCCATTCCATTTAACTTTTCTGTGATCGAATACGTTCTGCTTGGCAGGTCTCCCTACTTGAATCCCTTCCAGCTGCCAGGGGATCTGGACTTGGAAATCACTGAAAAAGCTCTGAAAGAGGCCGGAATCAGCCACCTGGCTGAAAAACCCGTGACCGAGATCAGCGGTGGGGAGAGGCAGTTGGTCCATATCTCTCGAGTATTAACACAGAAAACAAAGATCCTGCTTCTTGATGAACCTACCGCGCACCTTGATTTGGAGAATCAGAATCGGATCTTATCTCTCTTGAAAAGGATGGCTGCCCATGGAGTCACTACGGTTATAACCACTCATGATCCCAATGCCGCCATTTTTGCGGCGGACCATTTTGTGTTAATGAACCAGGGTAATATTGCGGCAGAAGGGGAGCTAGGAGAAGTGATAACTACCGAGAACCTTTCCATGATATATAAAACCCCAATTAGGGTTGAGAGGACCACCGGCTACACGATGGTAGTGATGGATAAGATGGAAGAACATGGCTGAGATCATTCTCCTGACTGGTGAACTGCAGTCGGGAAAGACAAACTTGTGCCTGGAACTATATCAGCTGGCTCAAGAATCCGGCATTCGAGTAGGGGGAATGATATCCCCTGCTGTTTTTATGGGGGATAAAAAAACCGCCATAGATGCCCTGAACCTGAAAAGCGGTATTCGAAAACGACTGGCTGAATTAAGAACATCCCATCAAACTGGCCTGGAAACACAGCGCTGGTCTTTTGACCCAGAGGTTGTAGATTGGGGCAATCAGATGTTAAAGGAAGCAGTTCCCTGTGATTTGCTGCTGATCGATGAATTGGGTCCTCTGGAATTTCAACGAGAACAAGGCTGGGTAAACGGGTTTGCTATTATTGATAGTGGGGAGTATTCAACGGCAGTGATCGTAATTCGGCCGTCCCTGATCGAGGAAGCCACTCGATTATGGCGGGTTTCACGGGTAATTGATCTTAATCGGGTTACCCTGGATTCTTCTCTGATCGCAGAATTGTTCGATGGCTTAAATCCCTTCTAGAACCCCTTTCAAAACCGAAAAATAAATGTCAAGAGGTATAATATATTTGATTTATTGATTGGTTATGGAGGAATATCATGTTAGGATTAGGACCTACTGAACTGATTATCATCCTGGTGATTATCGTTATCGTCTTTGGTGTAGGCAGGATCAGCAAGATCGGCGGCGAACTGGGCAGCGGCATCAAGGCATTTAAAGAAGGCCTGGGGGGAGACGAGGAAGAAGAAGCAGAAGCAGAAGCAGAAGCAGAAGAGAAATAATTTCTCTCTGGATATTTGTGGCAAAGATCTTGATATGTATGAACCATTGTCCATTCAATTTGACCGCTGATTACCGGCGGTCATTTAATATCATGTCCTAATGACGAGAATAGAGGGATTAGTGGGAAAATTGAAAAAAATCTGGAAAGCGATCGTTAAACCTTTCAGGAAATTTGGATCCTGGATAGCAAAGCCATTTAAAGGGATTGCGTTGTTTTTCATGGAAGAACCTGAAGACTCTCCTATGGTCGAGAGCCTTCAATTGGCTTTTGAAGAACCCTCCAGCTTTCTGGAGCATATCGGTGCTCTCCGGAAACACCTGGTACGGGCTTTTTTAGCATTGATATTATGTGCAGGGGTGGCTTTTGTTTTCCTGTCCCCACTTTTGGAATTTATCTCCCAACCCATAAATGGATTGGACCAATTAACAGCCGTAGATGTAACAGAACCTATCAGTGTAGCCATGCGTGTCGTGCTACTGGCAGCTTTTACTGCGGCTCTTCCCTAT
>JAGHAU010000123.1 GCA_021161345.1 Anaerolineales bacterium
ACCAGACCCGGATCGGCACAGGTGGCGCCCGCCTGTCAGGCGGGCAGGCACAGCGCCTCGCCTTAGCACGGGCATTCCTGAAGAACTCACCCATCCTGCTGCTGGACGAACCTACCTCGCAGCTTGACCCAGTCACCGAATCCCAGCTGGCGGATGCAATCCGGGCCTTAATGGTCGGCCGGACCGTGATCACTATCGCCCACCGATTAAATACCGTTTTCCAGGCTGACCGGATACTCATCCTGCAAGCGGGAGAGCTGGTTGAATCAGGCACTCACCAGGAATTAATAGCTGGGGGCAGTTATTACAAGGACCTGGTCCGGGCTTACACCGGCTTCCAGGTGTCCGACAACGATGATGGTACTATTTTTGAGTCTGCTCATCCTTCTCCGTCTCCCGTCCTCGGTCCTCCGTCCCTTTTCCCTCCCCGGTCCTCCGTCTCCAATCCGCCGTCTCTCTTTCCTCCTCAGTCTTCCGTCTTCGGTCTTCCGTTAGATAGTCTTCCTTCCCAGATTTCACTTGCGGTAGAAGGATCCGCTCCTGGAAAGGGAAATATCTTTCAGCGCTTGTTATCCTTTTTCAAACCCTATCTCCGGGAAGTCTTTGCCTCCGCCGCGCTGGGCACGCTGACCATCGCCTCCAGCATTGCCTTGATGGGCACTTCAGCCTGGATCATTTCCATGGCTGCCCTGCACCCCAACGTAGCCGTACTTCAGGTAGCTATTGTAGGCGTGCGTTTCTTTGGCATTTCCCGGGGAGTGAGCCGCTACCTGGAAAGGCTGGTATCACATAACCTGACCTTTAAAATCCTGACCCAGCTGCGGGTCTGGTTTTATGAATCCCTGGTCCCTCTGGCGCCAGCCCGGCTGATGGCATTCCGCTCCGGGGATCTGTTGAGCCGGATCATATCCGATATTAAAACCCTGGAAGATTTTTATATACGCTCGATCGCTCCCCCGATCGTGGCTGTCCTGGTCGGTACAGGGACAGGATTATTCTTATATCGATACCAGCCTGTCTTCGGACTGGTATTGGGAGGCTTATTCCTGATCAGCGGTTTGCTGATTCCCTTGCTGATTCGCTGGTTGGCTGATAAACCCGGGCGGGCTTTGGTAAAAGAACGGACTGAACTTACCGGGAATCTGGTGGATTTTGTGGGCGGCCTGCCCGATATATTGGTATTTGGCCAAACCGGAGAAAAACAGAAACAGATCCAGGAACTGGACCAGAACTACCACAAAGCCCAGCTGCGGCTGGCCCGCATCAGCGGCCTGAATGCGGGATTATTGATCTTTTTCAGCAATCTGGGGATGTGGTTGGTATTGATCCTGTCCATTCCACTGGTCCGGTCCGGGGAAATCCCGGGAGTGATGCTGGCGGCCCTGGCCTTGATCACCCTGAGCGCCTTTGAAGCCGTGCAGCCCCTGCCCCAGGCCATGGAAACCCTGTCCAGCTCCCTGATCTCAGGGAAACGACTGTTTGAGGTGCTGGATACTGAGCCGGCCGTGGTCGATCCCGAGGTTTCCCAGGCCTTTCCGGGAGAGGTCTCTATTCAGGCCAAGGGCCTGGAATTCACCTATCCCGGATCTAAAATACCTACCCTGAAAGATATCGATTTTGAACTCGAGGGGGGAAAAACCATCGCTATTGTTGGTCCCAGTGGGAGCGGGAAAACCACCCTGGGCAATTTGCTGCTCCGTTTTTGGGGGGATTATCAGGGGCAGATAACTGTAGGTGAAAAAGGAATCTCAATAGCTTCCCTCAACCAGGAAGAAATCCGGCGCCAGATCAGCGTCATCTCCCAGGGAGATTACCTGTTCCGGGATTCGATCCGGAATAACATCGCCCTCAGCAATCCAGGGGCAGATCTGGAGAGTATCATCCAGGCAGCCAAAAAGGCCCACATCCATCAGATGATCGAAGCACTGCCGGAAGGATATGAATCCCGGATTGGGGAACGGTCCCAGGGGTTCAGCGCCGGGGAAGCCCAGCGGATTTCGATCGCCCGGGCTGTTTTGAAAGATGCCCCGCTGTTTTTACTGGATGAACCTACCGCCAACCTTGACCCGGTGACTGAAAAAGCCCTCCTTGATACCCTGTTCGGGATCCTAGAAAACAAAACCGCCATTTTGATTACCCACCGCCTGGTCGGATTGGAAAATGTCGATCAGATCCTGGTTCTGGTGGGGGGAGAGATCCTTGAGCGGGGAACGGAAAAAGAACTGCTGGAACGGAATGGTTATTACCGGCAGATGTGGGCTTCGCAGAACCGCATCCTGGCCTATTGATCCAAACCGAGCCTGACCAGGGTGAGATCGAAGAATCCTGGAATCACCTGCAACTTTCCTGTAAAATTAACATATAGTAACATCCTGCCGCTTGATAGCAGGGTGCCCTGCCCTCAAATTCACAGGAAAAATATCCTGCAAGGAGTATCTATCAATGAGATTCCAATCTGAACTTTTGGCCCTGCTGGTGATCCTGGTATTTGCTGCCCTGCTGCTGTTGGTGATTCGAGCATCTCGAAAGCAGGCTGCCGAAAAAACCCATCAGGCTTTAACCCTTGGTTATGAAGAAGTGACCTCCCGCCCCTCGCAGCTGATCCGCCGGACAGAATCGCTCTACAAGCGGGCGGAATATCAATCGATCCAGATCGATCAGGTTTTTTCCAAACGAGACGGGAATCAGGAATTTTTCATTTTCGATATCAGCGATACCAACAAAGATGATGGTGATCTGGGATCCGAGGTCTTTGGCGTGATCTCCAGCCAGCTGGCCCTGCCCCATTTCTCATTGACCACGCTGCCTGGATTTGACAGCGGCTCTCTGATAGGCGGGCTCATGGAAGGTCTGCTGAATAAAGTCCTGTCGGTCGCGGAAAAATATCACGGCCTGAAAAGGATCGAACTTCCCGACAGGCTGGATTTCGACCAACAGGTGATAGTCTTTGGTAAAGACCAGGCGGCAGTCAGTGATCTGCTGGGAGGGGTCGATCTCCGGTCGATTACCAGGATCGCGACCCCGGTCCATATCACCGGAGTGGATGATTTCCTGACGGTAGATTTCAGCCAGATGGGCTCTTTTAAAGATCCGCAATATGATTTGATCACCCAGCATGGGGAATTCACCCGCATCGCCCGCTACTTTATGAACTAATACCAGAACCATGGTTCGAGCCACCCGCAGCAACAGAATCAAGAAGAGAAGAGGAAAAGGAGCGTACTGTGCCCAGACAGAAAAGAATTTACTATCTTATCCTGCCCATCCTGGCCCTTGCGTTGGCCGTTCTGGCCTGCAGCGGAGGCTACAGCACCACCTCAAAGATCAGCGGTAACTCCGGTGAGGTTCGGGTTAAGACAGGTGAAGCAAACGGGACGGATTCCACCAGAGTGGAACTGAACGAGGACTGGATGCGGGACAGGGTTTTTGCCACAGCGACTCTGAGCGTAGAAGCTGGCAGATGCCAGGCCACCCTGGTCGGGGAAGAAGGCACCGCCCTGGTGCTGGATGCCACTGCTGGAAGTCCTGCCCAGGCTTCAGGCGACCTGGTAACAGATGGCTTTGGCGAAGTAGATCTGGAGACCAACTGCCAGGGGGCCGCGAGCCTTGAGCTGCTGATCAACTTCACACTTAGATAATAAGTTTCAGATGGGGCTGGAGTCACTTCCAAACCTATCGGGACGGAGTCACTTTCAGACCTGCCAGGACGGAGTCCCTTTTTTGGGACTTCGTCCTTCTAATTAAATAGAACATATATAAGGTTATTCTTAATGGAAATCTTATAAAATCGCTTTGTCAGGGATGTTACAATAGTATTATGAGGTAAAGTACAACACCAAAAGGAGAATGCATGTCTGAGAAAAAAGGATTATTCAGTGGATTATTTGGCAAAAAAGAGGAAGAAGAGGCAAAGACCGTAGCCAGGAAAGCAGATCTGGCTGGAACCTCAACCGGCAAGGACATTGAGAAGGCCAAAGCTGATATGCTCAAGAAACAAAAAGAGTTGGTGAAAAAAGCCAAGGAAGTTAAGAAACACACGGTTGTCAGCGGCGAAACCCTGAGCAGCATTTCCAAGAAATATTATGATGACATTGGGAAATATATGAAGATCTACGAAGCCAATAAAGACCTGATTGGCGACAACCCGGATCTGATCAAACCCGGCCAGGAACTGGTCATCCCCAAACTGTAAAAAAATTATTAAGAAACCCTTCTCAGCTTTAGGAGAAGGGTTTTCTATATCAATTATTAGTTTAGTTTTACGTGTTATCCATGTAAAAGGAGTTAATGATGGCTAAATTGGAATTAGTGGAAGGCATCGGCGCCAAATTCGCCAAGGACCTTCGCAAAGTTGGCGTGCGCAGCACCGGCGATCTGCTTAAAAAAGGCGGCACCGCCAAAGGCCGGGAAGAACTGGCCAAATCATCCGGCATCAGCAAAAAACTGATCCTGGAATGGGTCAACCATGTCGACCTGTTCCGCATTAAAGGTGTGAGTGAGGAATATTCTGACCTGCTGGAAGAAGCTGGTGTTGACACTGTCGTCGAACTGGCTCAGCGCAACGCCGCTAACCTGTACACCGCAATCCTCGAAACCAACACCAAGAAAAAACTAGTGCGCCAGACCCCGTCCGAGAAGATGGTCAAAGCCTGGGTAGCCCAGGCCAAAAAACTTCCCCGGGCTGTGGAATACTAAAGAGTTCGCAAAAGACAATTCGATTGCTCAAGCGCCCGTCCCCGGGCGCTTATCTATTAAACTAATCAATAAGTGAGATCTGTAGAAGTCCAATAGATTTGCAAACTTTCGAAGTCTCCATTACCTGGGAAGTTTAACAAACAAAAAACCCCACCGCGGCGGGGTTTTTTTGATTCTAAACGAAGTGATGTTCAGCCGAGGCTTTTCATCAGGGTCTGCAGCAGTGTATCGGCAACCAGCTTGCTGGACTGGGCCCGGTGAGGGGTTTCGCCCATTTTACTGGCTGAAATGACTGCGTCTACGGCTGCTTCCAGGTTGCTGTCGCCTTCTTCCTTGGACTGCATAAAGGCAGCGCCCGCGCTGAGGATGTCACCCAGATCGAGGCCGTCCTCGCCGCCCAGCGAACCCACCAGGGAATCCAAAAGGCCTCCAGCGCCCTTGGAAACCGAGGCTTCTCCGCCGCCCAGCATGGTCTGCAGCAGTGGAAGAACGCTGCTGGCGTCCAGGTCTTGATCCTGGAAGTATTCTGCTGCCTGGGCCAGGCCCTTGGCATACATATCAGCGGAGCCGCTCGGTTTTTCGGTCAACAGCTCGCTGGCTTTGGCCAGGCCGCTGGACAGGTTGTCCTGGGGAGCTTCTTTTACGGCGCCAGTGATCATCTGGAAGATATCCACCATATGGTCGCCGTGGTCCTGGTTATATTCATCGGCCTTATTCAGGGAAGCCTGATTTTCGACCAGGGTTTCCGCGACAGTCGAAAACAGCTTCACGAGATCTACATTACTGCTCATGATGACTCCTTTTTAAAACGAATAAGGGGTGTAGTTCTATTTCTTGGGAGGAATCTTCAGGGTCTGGCCCACTTTGATATCGTCCGCGCTGGACAGGATGTCTTTGTTGGCCTCGAAGATGTCATTGTATTTTGCGGCGTCGCCGTAAACCTTCTTGGCGATCTCGGACAGGGTGTCACCAGCTTTGACAGTATAGGATTCAATGATTCCGGATTTCTTGGGGTCAAAGCTGAATCCCTTCTTTTTGGAATCCTCGGGTTTGTTAACTTTTTCCATTTTATTCTCCTTTGGTGAGGGGGTTTCTGGGGCTAATTATAACAAGCGGGAATGGGCGGGTCAATCGAATTGGATAAGAAAGCTGTTAAAATAAATATGGAAGACTCGATTTCCATCGGTTGAAATAAGTGTAATTATCATAACCAGCATAATATAATTACTTATCCTTTTATCCTTCACATGAAAC
>JAGHAU010000265.1 GCA_021161345.1 Anaerolineales bacterium
GCTGTGAAGATTCTGACCCACGAACCAGGCGGTGCTTCCGCCCAGAACAAGGCCGATCACAGCGCCCTGGAACAAATTGCTCACCCGGCTGCTGGCAAGAGTTGTCTCAAGGGTTTGGATACGTTGGGAATCTGTTAGATTGCTTGCCTGATCGGTATCTGTCAGCGGCTGAGCACCTTCCGTGCTTCCTTCTTCTTCAGTGCTGGTATGGAACGTGTTCGCATTGGCTGCGCCGTTTTCGTATCCGGGCAAAGTAAACCCTGCGTGCAGGGCATCTGTATGACAGGCAACACAGGTTTGAGGTGAAATCGTAAACCCATGTCCAGTCGGAACGATGCCGTCTTCAGGGGCGACATCTGGAGGAATCACCAGTGCGTGGCAATCCACGCAACCGATATCTTGTTGAACATGGAGATTGTTTAGGTAATCACCCATGCTGTCTTTGTGACAATTAATACACAAATCATCGGGATCATCAAATAGTGGTTTCTGACTGTGAGGATTATGGCAATCCATGCAGTCCACGTCACTAGAGGCGTGTCCGGTGCTGCGCCATTCGCTCAAAGTAGTAGTATGGCAGGAGCCACAGTAATAAGTATCAACAATGGTTGGTACTACCTGGACAGGGTGGTTTGTGGTGACAGTGCCGTGACAAGATTGGCAAGAAACACCCTCAGTTTCATATTCACCTGTGGAGGAAATGTAATTTGTGGTATGGCAGGCCAAGCAGGAATTCTGGCTGCCCAGTTCATTCCATTGCTCCTGGAAAACAGGATCATCATAAGCATGGGCATGGGGGCTTGGAGACCAATCACCCGCGACCTTCCGATGACATTTCACACAATCATTGTCTGAGAGAATTTCTTCTGGGGGATCATCACCTTGAGTATTAGGTGCAGCGGATACAATTCCCGTGAATAGGAACATGGTCAGTAAACCAACAATCAGGCCAGATATTAGGGCGGGGGGATACTTATTCTTAGTCATATAGATAGACCTCTCTCTAGTAGATTTGATCATATGTTCTACATTGTGAATGTTAGCACATATTCATTAGTAAAAATTATCATTAACACGTATATTTGATAGCTTTTGATTATCAAGACCATAAGAAAACATAATAAGAAACAGTAATTATAAATATGCATTAACATAGTACTTGCTTATAATATATTGCAGTTATTTTGGGATACAGAAAATATGTCCAAGGGATTTTCCTAATTAAGGTCTCAGGATGAAAAATCGGCAATTGAAACCTAAGTATTCTGTAAGTTCGATCTTGACGTTTTGCTGGCAATGTGGACCTGGTAGTTATTGATGTTCGCAATCAGGAAGAGGTTAACAACAAAGGATCCATTTCTGCCTTCAACTTAATCCATATCCCTTGGAGAATTTTGATTCCCTGACAGATTGACTGCTATTAATGGAAGCGCCTGATGAAGTTTACTGCAGCAGCGGTCATCGCTCCACCACGGCTATGGAAATGCCGCTTAGCTATGGTTACAGTAATATCACCAGCCTGAGTAGTGGATTTGGCGGCTGGGTAGACGCAGGTTACCCAGAAGTAGAATAGGCAGCTCCCTAATTCAAATATCGCGATAAACTGAAAAAAGCTTCTGGTTATCCAGAAGCCTTTTTTATATTATTAGACCTGATGATTTGAGTTTTGGGGTATAGTAAGATACAGTTTATACAAAGCAAATTATAAGGATAAAAATGGTAGATCTGCTGCGGATAGAGATTTTTTTGCATGCTGCTGAAAACTTGAACTTTTCAGAAGCTGGCAGGATTCTGCATTTATCTCAACCTACTGTGAGCCATCATATAAAAACCCTGGAAATTAACCTGGGGGTGACTTTGTTTAAACGCCAGGGTGCTACCATTAAACTTACCGATGCTGGCAGGCTGCTAGTTCCCTGGGCCAGGCGGATGCTGCGGGACTCCATACAAATGCAGGAAATGATGGAATCCCTTAAGGAAGGAATGGCTGGTAATCTTCAGATCGCTTGCAGCACAACGGCTGGAAAATATGTGCTTCCGCATCTGGCAGCCCGGTTTACAATCCGCCACCCCAACGTCAGTACAAAACTGCTGCGCTGCACTCCAGCCTCTGTTGTCATGAATTTGTTGGAAGGAGAAGCCAATCTGGGTGTGGTCAGTTATGAAATACCTGGAAAGGATATCGAACTCCAGGAATTTTTCCATGACCTGATCTCAGTGATAGTGCCCAGGGATCACCCATTTTTATCTCAGGAAAAGATCCTTCCGGAAGATTTGCTGGAGGAGCCGATTATCATGAGGGAAGAGACGTCGGGTACAAGGAAAATTGTCCTGTCTGAATTGGCTAAACACGATATCAGCCGGGATGACCTGAATAATTTTATGGAGGTTGGTAATGCTGAGGCTATCGTCCGCACAGTGGAGGCTGGTTACGGGATCTCGTTTGTATCTAGACTAGCTGCGGCCTGCGCGATAGAATGCGGTAAAGTGATTGCTGTCCCCGTAGACGGGTTAAACCTGGTTCGGACAATTTATATGGTTCGGAAACGGCTGAAAGAATCCCACCGTCCGGCAGATGCGTTCTGGGGATTCGTCCATGACCCTACCAATCAAGATCTGATTGAAATGGCCAGCAAGGGAGATTTGGACTATAAAATCCGAGATTTGTAATGGATTTGTGGTACCTGATATAGAAAGGGACTAAATCCTTATCAAGGACTTAGTCCCTCCTTATTTTAAGAACCTTCGCCCCTAAAACTTAGAAACTAAAGGTGATATTTGCATCATCAATTTCAAGCAGGAAGGGTGGGGCGCTGGTAATCTTGATCCTTTCATCACGCAGGTCTTTGGGGTCGACGCCCTTGTTTTCCAGTGCCAGCTCACAGAGGATCATTTTGCCGCCAAGTTCCATAATGGTGTCGAAGAGCTCAACAGGATTGGGAAGGCCCTTGGGGGTTCCCAGTGTTTCCAGTTCGCCTTTTAACATCCAGCGGGCGCCGGCAGGACAGACAAAAATTACTACTTCATTGTCAAGCGCCAAACCGGAGGAAGCCATGATCAGGGTGGGCATGATATTAGCTGATGTATCTCCGTTGCAGGTAATTGCCATTTTGCTCATTTAAGGTTCTCCTTTAGTTTTATTTGAATAAAGACTGGGATAGTAAATATCCCGGTCTCCAGTTTAGAAATTCTTATTGATCTTTTTTCTGGGGCAGAATAAACATCACGTAGGATGCAGCCCAGGCGCCCAAAACGATGGACACACCGGCGAGGATGGACCCTAGGGAAAGCTGCGGGATGCCGCTCAGCAGGTGACCGATATTGCAGCCGCCGGAGGTGACTGCGCCAAATCCCATCAACAGACCACCGACAAATGTCTGTAGCATTACTAACGGTTTGGGAGCGCGGAACTTGAATTCTTTAGCGATCAAGGCTGCGATAAATCCGCCCACGATGATGCCAATAACCATCCAGGAAAGCCACCCCATGCTTACTTCAGAGAAGTTGAGGATTTTCTTGACAACGCCAATCCAACCGGCTGTGATGCCAAGTGGATAGTTGCGGCCAGCAGCGGCGGAAAGCGGAAAGGCCAGAATGCCAACCAGACCGACCAGGATGCCAGTGTTCAACCAACCCCAACCCGGGTCAGCTTCATACTCATCTTTTTTGGATTTGGCAACAAAGTACCACACAACAACAGCGATCAAAGCAATAATGATCGCCAGGGTAGTGTAGTCCATGCCCAGGATGCCATGCAAAGTAAGGGCTTTGCCATCGGCGCCGGAGACGGTGGTGGCAGCTTGCAGGTTGACTTTAAAGGGTTTCAGGAATCCGGCAGCGGTGAAAAATCCGGCTGTGGCCAGGCCGAGAACGGCGGTCATAGAGCCGACCATGCCTTCACCAGTGCGGTAGGTAATACCGCTGGCGCATCCGCCAGCCAGAACCATACCGATGCCGAAGACAAAACTTCCCAGCAGGTTTGCGCCCCACCAGAACGGTTTAGGGTTGATGGCAATCGCGCCGGCTGCATCCATGATCGCAAATCCGACCAGTTCAACCAGCAGTGCCGCAAATACGGTTTTCAGAAGAACGTTATCCTGGAGCAGTATAGCGTCTCTGAAGGCTGAGTTCATGCAGAATCGACCTCTCTGCAGAACAAAGCCAAATAAAACACCAACAAACAATCCAGTTAATACAGCTTCCATTTCTCTCTCCTTGATAATTCGTTATAAATCTACTTTAATCCGTGTGCTTCGATTAACATTCGGTGGTTGGGCCCATCCAACTGCTCAACCTCGATCAACTTATGGCCCTGTTTCTTGATGTTGCGCGGAATTCTTTCCACTGAAAGTGGATAATCCAATAGGACTTCCAGAACTTCCCCTTTTTCCATTTTTTTCAGGGTGGTCATAGTATTCATATCAGGATAAGGGCAGATCTTTCCGCAAACATCAAGGGTCTTAGTGGGGGTTACCTCGCTCATACGGTTTTCTCTCCTTTTATTTAATGGATATCAACACTAATATTAATAACTGAACGTCATCTTGGCACCTTCTGCCTCAAACAGGAAAGTAGATGCCATCATAACTTCTATATCATCGACCAGGTCTTCTTTTTTCATATCCCAGATCGGCAGACCGAGTTCACATAAGATCACCCGGCCGTCCAGGACCTGGATGGCATCAAAGAGATCCACAGGATCCGGCTGGCCCTTGAGGTTCTGGTACTTTTCTAGGGCGCCTTTCTTGAGGATCTTTGCGCCTCCAGGCTGGATGAATAACAGGACTTCATCACCGGTAGCGGCCACTGCTGCGCTCATCACCAGGGCAGCCATGACGCTTTGTTCGTCATCATTATTCAGTACAACTACTACCTTCTCGGTTTGAAATTCCTCATTCATCTTTGATTCCTTTTTCTAAGATTGCCTCTTTATGAGAGTATTTAACTGACCGGAGCAGGGGCGTGGGCAATTGCTTTATTATGTTCCTCCGCTTTTTCTTTTACAGCCTGGAAATATACCGCAAAGGGCCGGTATAACAGGTGAGCCCATTTTCCCATCGGTCCGATGCAGATATATAACATCATCATGACTACCAGGTGCCCTACATAGGTGTAGTAGGTTAAGATCGGTAATCCGGAAACCCTGAAAGCGCTGATCATCAATCCTGATATAGCGAGCAAAATGAGCAGGATCGGGAACAGCCAGTCGCTGATTTGGGAATATCGGTGCATCTGATGTTTTTTTGTAATGCGGCCGATCAAAGCATCTCCGGAGCCATAAATAATGGCCAAAGCTGCAACATAACCGATCAGACGTTGAGGATGGTAAATTGGGTAAAGTTCATCTGTCTGGAACCAGGACAGAAAGAGCACAATCAATACAAACATGGTTCCATAACCGAACACCAGGATTAAGTGATTTATCCAGCGCTTGTTGTCTTCACATTCACCAAACCGTTTTTGCGTGAGCATGTGCAGGACCAGCTGCCAGGCCTCAGTGATGAAGATTGACAGCGGCGGCGGATTTTGAGCACCCCGCGGGAATGTAAAAAGGTACATCCTGAACAGGTTGGATAACAGGAAAAAGCCCAGCAATGCGGCCAGGATCAGGTCTGCTGTATGCATCATGTGCACGTCAGCAAAAGTGTTAAGTTCTACCTGGTTCGTTACCAGGGGACCATGCAGCCCCAAAGCCAGGAGAATTACGATCAAAGCCCCGATGATCAAAGCCCCGATGGACCAGGCTGTTGAGGTATACAGCTTCTTTGATAATCCAGTCCAGTCGTATTGGGCTGTTAACCACCGACGCATAGTCATCTGGGCTTCTGCCGGATCCGCCTGACGGGGACAGGTTATTGTACACTCCCCGCAGTAATAACATAACCAAGGATCAATGCTTTCCAGGAGTTTGTCTTTCATACCCAGTTGAAGCATCCGGATGTTGTTTCGAGGGAAAGGTGTGTTGCTATTTGATAAAGGACAGACCGCTGTGCAGTTTCCACAATTGAAACAGTCTTCGACGTGGATTTCACCGTATTTCTTGATTTCCTGTAATAAACTGGGGTCTACTCGAGTACTCATTTTTTCTTCTCCTCAACCAATTTATACAGAACGTCGACATAGTCTTTCATTCCATCTTCTGCAACGAGATCATATAGTTTCATCGCCGATACGTGCCACAGAACTTCATGGGTGGGTTGATCGATGATGACGGCGATCTCCGGAACTGTTTTGGACTCATCTGCCAGTGCCTTCCGGATATCTTTTCGGATTGTGTTCTGCTTTTTCACTAATGCCTGGGTCCGCTCTACAGTTTCTGCGTGTTCCTCTCGCAATTTTTTTAAGACTTGCGTTTTTTCCTTCTGGGATAATTCGCTATAGCTCATATTTCAACCTCCATCGTTATGGCATCTACCATGGCTTCATAATGTGCTACTTCCCAGCCCTGGACATCAATCGCATGATGGGGACAGGCGCTGACACAATTCCCACAGCCTGAACAGTTGGCGGGAGTGACCACAGCCCTTTGAACTTCCTTGCCTTCCACTGTCATCGTTTCAAGAACGATAGCATCTTCATATTCACAAACTTCGATACAGGCACCGGTTCCCTCGCATTTATCCAGATCAACATTAGCAACGTAGGGGTCCAATTCCACCTGACCCGCAGCTAAGAGGACTGCAACTTTGGCTGCGGCTGCTGAAGCAGCATTACAGCTTTCCTGGATATTCATTGGGCTTTGGGCCGTGCCAGCGAGAACAATCCCAGGAACGGGTGTCTCAACAGGCCGCAGTTTGGGATGGACTTCCAGCAGGAACCGGTCGTCCCCTTTCGGGATCTTCATCATGTCCACCAGATCATCCACTGGCCTGGGAACCATCCCCACAGCCAGAATCACCAAATCCACCGGAACTTCAACCTCTAAACCGTTTGTCAGGTAATCTTTTCCTTTCACCAGTACAGGATGTGTATCGCCTTCAGGGGCTGCGACTACTTCAGGGCGTTGATCTCCGTGGAAACGCAGGAAACGAACCATTTTCTTGGATGCCTCAGTGTAATAGCTTTCATGCTCGAGCCCGTAGGTGCGGATATCCTCATAGAAGTCATAAACATTGATGTTGGGATATTCATCGAGAAGCTCATTTACCTGATGAAGTGTGGCTGTACAGCAGACTCGAGAACAATAGTTGTTCAGGATGCCATCAGGTTGGGGTTCGTGAACTCCGGCAAGGTGCCGGCTGCCTACACAATGGATCGCTGCGATATCCCTAACAGGATGGCCTTTCCAGGTCAATTCGCCGACATTTCCATCCCTTAAACCCATATGCCGGATAAACTGCGGCAGGGTTACAACTTCCGGGAGTTCGTCATACCCGTAATCACCCCTGGGGGGTTCATAGGGTTGAAAGCCGGTAGCGATAACTATTGCTCCAATCCGCAGATCAAAGGTCTTCTTCTTGTTTTCGAAAATAACTTTCTGGCCATCAATCTCAATTGGTTTTCCATCGTAATGTTCCCAATCGACTGCAGGTGTTGAGGGGAAACATCCTTCATAAGCCCGGTAAACAACTTTGCGTTTTGTCAGGCCGTAGTTGAAGTCATCTGGAACCTCTTGAGTACAGGCAGCCAGGGCAGCTTCTGCATTGTCTCCGCTTACACCGCGAGATTGGGAACGGATTTGGACGTCATAGTTCCCGATATACCCGCGGATATTCACCAACTCAGACAAAGTGTGAATTGTAATCAAAGGATGAGTTCTTACCTCGTTTATCAAGGAGTGCAGGTCTTCACGGGCGTTATTCCCGGTTGGAAAAACAGTTTCAAGTTGAGCCATTCTCCCGCCCAGAAAAGGAGTTTTCTCGATCAGTGTGACGTTGATTCCGCGTCCCGCGATATCATATGCAGCGCGTAAACCAGCCACACCACCTCCGATAACCAGTGCGTGCCGCTCAGCTTTTAACTTAATCATATCCAGGGGTTTTAACAGATTGGCTTTTGCAATCCCGGCATACATCAACCGGATAGCCTTTTCTGTGGCGCCACCAGGATTGTTGCTGTGGACCCAGCTGTCCTGTTCGCGGAGACCGACATGATGAAAGAAGTATGGATTTAAGCCGCCCCGGGCGACTGTACCCCGAAATGTGTGTTCATGCAGGGAAGGAGCACAAGCACCGATGACAACCCGGTTTAATCCAAGCTCTTTGATATCATTTTCAACAATGGATTGCCCGGCATCCGAACACATGGACATATCCGTCCGCGCAATTGTTACATTTGGATGTTCTCGCATCTTTTCAGCGACTTTTTCCACATCTACAACATCACTGATGTTCCCACCGCAATAACACACATAGACACCTATTTTAGTTTCTTCAGGTTTGGGATTTGTTTTTTCTGTCATAGATTTGCTCCTTATTTACCGTTCCGAACGGATTCTAGATAGGAAGCAGCTGAACTTGCAGCCGCACTCGCGGAATTGATGCTGTCAACGATATCCATTGGTCCGGTCGATGCGCCTGTAGCAAATATTCCCGGTTGGTTTGTTTTGGTAGATGACAGATTCGGTGTTGGGGATTTTACAAAACCAAATTCGTCAACATTGACTCCATAGACCTGGGAGGGGTTATATTTCGGGATCATTCCCACAGAAAGAACAATCATGTCGTGAGTGCGTTCAATAATCTGGGAATTTTCATCGATAAGTTCCACGCGAACAACAGGATTTTGGTTCTCATCTTCGGAGATCTTGGCTACTTTCCCTTTCACAAATTCAATACCCATTGCTTGAGCGTTTTGATAAAATTGTTCATAACCTTTGCCAAATGTTCGAATATCCATATAGTAGATCGTGATATCCGCCATGGGAAGGGATCCGGCGATCAGCATGGCTTGTTTAATAGCGTACATGCAGCAAATCCGGGAACAATAGGGAACGCCCAGGGTTTCATCCCGGGACCCAGCGCATTGAACATAGGCGATGGATTCAGGTTCTTTTCCATCACCGGGACGAATTACACGGGCGTACGGACCTGTGGGTGCCAAGAGACGTTCCATGATTAATCCATCAATCACGTTGTGCAGTTTCCCGTTGCCGTATTCTTTTTTCGCGTCTATTGGTGTCGTTTCAAACCCGGTTGCGATGATCAAAGTATCAACTTCAATTTCAACTTCCTTTTCAGTCTGCAAAAAGTCAATTGAATCCACCGGACAAGCCCTTGCGCATTTTCCACATAAAATGCAGTTATCCATATCCAGGACCGCAATTTGTGGAACGGCAGTTGAGAAAGGTACGCGAACGGCACGAATAGCGCCGATATTTAAATCAAAGGGGTTGGGTATGTCTACAGGACAAGCGTATTCACATAGCCGGCATCCGGTGCAGGTTTCTTCAACAACGAAGCGAGGTTTTTTTAGTACGTTGGCGATAAAACCGCTGCCGTTTTTTTGTATGGATTGAATTTCTGAGTAGGACAGGATTCGGATATTTTTATTGTTGGCTACCGCCGACATTTTAGGAGTAGTGATACAGCTTGCGCAATCCAGGGTAGGGAACACTTTGCTCAACATGATCATCTTCCCGCCAATGCTGGGTTCTTTTTCTACCAAGATGACTTGGTATCCCTGATCGGCCAGATCCAATGCTGATTGCATCCCTGCAATCCCTCCCCCTACAACTAACGCATCTGCTTTGAGCTTATTTTCGTCCATCATTTATCCTTCCCTTGGTCTGCGAGTTCGTCCTGGACAAATCCAATTTCATTTAACGTTTCATTCATCTCGTTGACTTGTTTCAGGAAAGGTTTTTTGCAGACTGTACAGATAGCCGCTAATTTAAGCCGTTTAATATTAATTCCAAGTTCCCCCATTTTTTTATAGGTTTGATCCACCATCACTGCAGTTCGCTCAGGGCCTCCTTTAAACGGGCTGTCTGTGCCACTGTACATGACTATGATACCGTCAATACCTTTTTCAAAAGCCTTGATATAAAATTCCGTTGAGAACATGCTCGGACAGCGAACGGGAAGAATACTGGTGTTGGTGGAGTAGTTTAAGTGCTGCTGCCCGACATAATCAGCGCCAGCATATCCTCCAGACAGAGTTGCTAATATTAATATTTTGGGTTCTTTAGTTGTTGTAGTTTCGTTCATACGCCTTTTCCTAGATAGAATGCGCACCCATTAACATAGAGTTACGGCTTAGAGATGGTGACTCTAAGCCGTAGGCTATTTAACCTTCCTGTAAAAGAATCATTTTTGTCTGCGGATAAAAAGACGGTCATATCCATCTGCTGCAAGGTCGCCTAAATATTCGTGTCCAACTTTCGCACACCAGCGGGGCATATCGCTTTTGGTGGTTTCTTCCCCGGACCAAAGCTCCAGGATTTCACCGATATTTACTTTGCCAATGCTTTTTTTAGCTTCCAAGAGCGGACCGGGGCAGGCCATCGCCCGAGCGTCAACTGTTTCTGCAGCTTCTATTTTTTCTAACTCTTCTGGGGACATTTCTTTCTCCTTGGGGATGAATAGACCTATATGATTAACGGTTTTTTGATAGGACTGGACAGGCTTCGCTGAATTTTGTGTCTGCAATCCTGTAGTAAATTTCCCTTCCATCTCTGCGTGAATGTAAAACACCTTTATTCTTCATCAGCCTAAGATGCTGAGATGTGTTTTGTAAAGAAGTCTTAATTTTCTCTGAGATCTCACTTACAGTCAACTCCCGACTTCCTAGGACCCAGACGATCTGGACTCTGTGAGCATTTCCCAAAATAGCGCAAAATTCTGCCTGTTCCTGGGCTTCAATAGTCTCAGTTGGGTTCATAAATTTCTCTCAATCAGTTAAACGATTACTTAACTAAATGACTGTGGAAAGTATATGCCTGCGGACCTTTCTTAATAAGTGCAATTAATCACAAGCAGATATCAGTATTATTGATAATAGGCCATAGAAGAAACCTATGGACTATTTTTTATTATTCTCGTCGCTGGTATTTTGAATTACACCTTGTTAGAATACATCTAGTCAGCTTGAGGAGAAAACCATGAATGAAGAAATGTTTTACGGTAAAACAGTTCTGGTCACTGGATCCGGAAGGGGAATTGGCCGGGCGATTGCATTGCATTTTGCTTCCCTGGGCGCTGATATTGTAGTGAATTATTTCAGGAACCGGGAACCTGCAGAAGAAACAGCTCAAAAGATAGCAGAGTTTGGTGTCCGGGCAGAGATAATTAAAGCCAATGTGGGGGATATGGATGATCTGGAGAATCTGATCTCTGAAACAGACCGGCTATTTAGCGGTTTGGACATCCTGGTAAGCAATGCAGGATCCGGTTATAACCGTCCTATTCTGGAACAGCGTCCCAAAGGTTGGGATTGGACCATGGATATCAACGCCAAAGCTTACCTTTTCCTGGCTCAAAAATCTGTTCCTCTCATGGAAAAACGCGGTGGAGGCTCGATCGTCAGCATATCCTCACCGGGATCCTTTCGGGTCCTTCCGGAATATGCTGTTGTGGGTGCCAGCAAAGCGGCAATTGAGGCGTTGACCCGCTACATGGCAGTGGAATTTGGGGTAAAGAACATATCTGTGAATGCAGTCTCTCCAGGTATTGTCGCCACGGAAGCCTTGCAGCATTTCAATACTATGCAGGATGAAGATCTGCTGGATGAGATCGCTGAACAAACACCAGCAGGGCGGATTGTCACACCGGAAGATGTGGCAGCTATTGTAGCTTTCCTGTGTTCTCCAGATGCTTCCATGATCCGGGGGCAAACCATAATAGCTGATGGCGGGTTTACTCTCCCGGCAAGTGGCTTACAGAGGCCGTCCTGATCATCATATATCGTCAGAGATTCGGGGAATTATTGCTAAAGGATAGGGTTTTTGTTAAAAGTAATTCTTTTTGATTGAGAGAACAATCACGTCCTTGATATATATTCGAATTATGTTATACTCCACTTCCAAGTGATAATTTTCCTTATATCACATTCCCACAATACAATTTAATATTTTCTTCCTCATATTTACTAGAATTTGGCACCTTTGAATCGTATATAAAATTACCGGGTAAAACCCTATCAGTTGGAAGGGAAGTCCCGATTGTACGAGCAGTAAGCAAGTAGATTTTTTTCAGGTAGTCTTTTTTCAGCAGGTGATGACCTGAATCGTCTATTATCATGACTTGTACAGGAATTTTTCTTCATTAAAAGGAAGGAGGTGAGGTGGAGTTCATACAATTGCACATAAAATATGAGTTTATTTTATTGAAATTTCCCTAAGGAGGAAACAGTATGTCAAAGAGATATTATCTTTTTAGTATTTTAATCGCTGTCAGCCTGATATTGGCTGCTTGCGGTGGCGCAGCGAAAGCTCCTGATGTTTGTGCCGAAAACCCCGATGAGACTGTCTGTGCTGTTATTGAAGAAGGTAGCACCATAAAAATTGGTTATGCTGGACCGATGGCTGGCGACTACTCAGCCTTTGGCATCGATATCTCCAATGCCGGTCTGCTGGCAGTCGATGATGCTGGTGAATTCAACGGTTTTACCTTTGAGTTGCTGATTGAAGATACTCAGGGAAGTGGCGAAGGTGGAGCCTCCGTGGCCAACCTTTACGTATCTGATCCTGATGTTGTGGCAATTGCCGGCCACACTTTCTCTGGCTCCACAGCAGCTGCAATCCCCATCTATAATGCTGCTCGTTTACCGATGCTTTCTCCTTCTGCAACCAAAGCTGACCTGACGGATGGCCCCCAGGATGTCTTCAACCGCATCCCCTTCACCGATGACCTGCAGGGTCAGTTCGCAGCAGAGTACCTCTACAATGTTCTCGGTGTGACCAAATTGGCTGTGATGCACGATGGTGATGCATATGGAAAGGGTGTTGCTGAGAGAGTTCAGGAAGTGTATATGAGTCTTGGCGGTGAAGTTGTTGCCGTTGAGGCAGTCACCCCCGGTGAGACCGACTACAGCGCTGTTCTGACTGATATCGGCGCCTCAGATCCTGAGGCCATTTATTTTGGTGGATATTATCCTGAATGTGCAGTGATTGCCCAGGGCATGCCCGTTGCCGGTATGGAGGACGTCCTCCTCTTCAGTGATGACGGCAGTTATGGTGAGGCATTTATCGAATTAGCTGGTCCTCATGCAGAAGGTGTTTATGCCGCAACTGGCGCACCGCTGGATAGTGCTGCCAAAGCTGAATTTGATGCCTATTTTGAGAGTATCTATGGTGATCCTCCTGGCGCAATCTCAACCTTCACATGGCACGGTTATGATATTGTTGATGCACTGATCCAGACCATTAAATCTGTTGCCATCCTCGGCGATGACGGAAGTCTATATATTCCTCGAGAAGCCCTGGTTGAAGCAGTGAATGGCTTGTCAGGTTATGAAGGTTTGACAGGTGTGCTGACCTGCAACGGCGGCGAGTGCAACGCATCCGGCCCGTCTTTCCAGGTAGTACAAGATGGCGCCTGGGTTATTCCCTAGCCAATAAATCTGTTTTAGAACCATGTTACAAAATCGCGAGGCAAGCTAGATCAGCTTGCCTCGCAAATCCCTGTATAAGAAAGGATATATCAAAGAATAAAGAAGGTTTTTATGAGTGAAACAAAACCCAAAAAAACAACTGGACGTGTTAATTCGTTCAAGATTATCCAAGCAATTATTTCTGTGTTATTTCTTGCTTTTCTGTCATGGCGGCTTTATAACGTGATAAGTTCTGGTGTATATGGGCCTGATACCTGGGTGAGGTTTGCCATTAGTGGATTGATCATAGGCAGTGTTTATGCTGTGATAGCGATTGGTTACACCCTTGTTTATGGCATCCTGTTCATGATCAATTTTGCACATGGTGAGCTCATGATGATTGGAGCGTTTTCAGGGTATTTTGTCTTTGAAGCTCTGAAATCCATCCCTGTAGCCGCTACCGGAATGAGCTTTCTGGATTCTTATCAGATCATCTCTGTTGTGCTTGCATTCATCGTAGGCATGTTTATGGCCGCTTTGAGTGGATATTTTCTGGAGAAGATCGCATATCGACCTCTGCGGGGAGCGCCTCGCTTGATCCCTTTGATCAGTGCCATTGGTGCCTCTATATTCCTCCAGAACGCTGCCCAGGTGACATTTGGACCTCAGCGGCGCACTTACACTAATCCGGATGCCCTCTTGCGCAGTCAGGGGTGGAGGATACCCATCGGCGGAGAAGAAGTTATCCTTACTTATACAGGTGTTTTGACTTTTGTGCTTTCAATTCTGCTCTTGATCGGTCTCTACACGCTGGTGATGCGAACAAGGTATGGTCGATCTATGCGGGCAGTTGCTGAGAATAAACAAACTGCAGCCCTGATGGGCATTAACGTTGACAGGATCATCAGCAATACCTTTATCATCAGCGGCGCCCTTGGTGGTGCGGCTGGTGTGATGTGGGGAATCCATAACGGGATCATCTACCACTTTGTTGGTTTTATTCCAGGAATAAAGGCTTTTACTGCTGCGGTGCTGGGAGGAATCGGGAATATTCCTGGTGCAATGGTCGGCGGTCTTTTGCTAGGTATAGTTGAATCTCTAGGACCCGCAGCCCTGGGAATAGATTTTCAGCTCAAGGATGTGATTGCATTTTCCATCCTGGTCCTGATCTTGATATTCCGCCCCTCAGGTATTGTGGGTGAAGTTTTAACTGAGGAGAAAGTCTGATGAAGGATCTAATTAAACAAGGTTTGCGGTTAGGTTCAATTTTTGGGGTAGTGATCATCTTTTTGATCTTATTTGGTCTAACATCAACCTTATCTGATATCTTGGGAGAATTTGTAAATCTCGAATCTAGAACCCGCACAGGGAATCCTGGCGGGTTGATGATCTTATTTGCTCTGTTGAGCTTGTGGGCAGGATCCAGTGCTTCAGCGTCTGATAGATCCAATTGGAAATCCGCCCTGGTTTCTGGAGTGTCAGTAAGTTTGATCATTGGTTTATTCGTCGCTGCGTTTATACTCCTGGTTGGTTTCCTGGACAGCGCCGATGTTGAAATGCGGGATTATTTAGCCCAACTGGACCACCTTTCTGTTCAATTTCTACTTTATGGAAGAAGTCTCATTGCAGGTGTTTTAATCACATTTGGTATTTTCCTCATATTTGGAATCCTGGGTGCTTTGTTGGCCTATTGGTATGAAGCTAAACAGGCTGGAGAAGTCATCCAGAAGCAAGTACTAGTACTGAAAGAGAAGGCGCTGGATTCCAAACTGGCAAAGCAATATAAAGAAAATCCCAGATCGAAATGGATCGGGTATGGCCTTTTAGGACTTGTAGTATTTATTACACCCCAGTTCTTGGGGAAGTATTGGAACTACGCCATGGGAACTGTCGGTATTTATGTCCTGATGGGATTGGGGTTGAATATCGTGGTTGGCCTGGCTGGATTGCTTGACCTGGGGTACGTGGCATTTTTTGCAATAGGCGCATATACAGCTGGTTTATTGACAGCTCCTGCTCCACTGCCCCTTCAAATCGGCTTTTGGCCAGTTCTGATCTTCAGCATTGTTATGGCCGCTTTTGCAGGAATTCTCCTAGGTATACCTGTGCTTCGCATGAGAGGAGATTACCTGGCGATCGTCACCCTCGGTTTCGGAGAGATTATCAGGGTCTTAATACGGAGCGATATGCTGGCCCCTTATGTGGGTGGCCCCCAGGGAATCAGAGATATTGCCGGTCCAAGTTTGTTTGGCATCGCATTTAGCGGAAAAGCATATTTGTATCTGATAATAATTGCCATTCTGTTAATAATTCTATTCACGAATTATCTTCAAAATTCAAAGGTTGGTCGAGCCTGGATGGCAATGCGTGAGGACGAAACCGTTGCCCAGGCCATGGGTATTAACACCCTATATTATAAATTAATGGCTTTCGCCACCGGCGCTGCATTTGCAGGGTTGGGAGGAGCACTATTTGCAGCCAGGAACCAGTATACTGGTCCTGCTGATCATACCTTGATGGTATCGATCAACGTTCTATCCTTGTTGATTGTTGGAGGTATGGGCAGTATACCTGGAGTGATCGTTGGAGCCTTTGTACTTAAAGGGCTGCCTGAAATTCTCAGAGAACTGGATCTTTACCGGTTATTGGTCTTCGGTGGGTTGTTAGTATTTATGATGATCATACGTCCGGAGGGTATTTGGCCTGCGCCGCGCAGGAGGATGGAACTCCATGAAGGGGAGTTAGATGTTTTGCCACCGGAAGAAAGTTTAGTAGGAAAAGAGGGTTAGCAGATGAGTATTCTAGAAACCCGAAACGTAACCAAGCGATTTGGCGGTTTATCCGCTGTTGATAATGTTACTCTTCAGATTCCAGAGGGATCGATCTATTCCATTATTGGTCCTAACGGAGCTGGAAAAACCACATTATATAATTGTATTACAGGATTTTATCCTGCCGATGAAGGTGATATGTTGTTTAATGGTAAATCTCTAATGGGTTTATCTCCCGATAGAATTACCAGGCTAGGCATATCACGAACATACCAGAATATCCGTCTATTCCCCGCAATGACTGCCCTGGAAAACATCCTGGTGGGCGCCCACCCTCAATTAAAATCAAATTATGTTGATGCGTTTCTGCACACTCCCAGACAAAGGGCGGAAGAGAAAAAAGCTCTCGAAGACGCTCAGGATTTGCTAAATTTTGTGGGATTAAAAGGCAAAGGCGATTTATTTGCTCGTGGTTTGCCCTACGGTGAACAGCGCCGGTTGGAAATGGCCAGGGCGCTGGCGAATAAACCGAAGATCATTTTATTGGATGAGCCAACTGCGGGAATGAATCCCAATGAATCAGTAACCATGATGCGTTTTATTCAGTCCCTTAGAGATGAATTGGGGATCACAATCCTGCTGATCGAACATGACATGAAAGTTGAGATGGGCATCAGTGAATTCATCTACGTATTGGATTTTGGCCAATTAATTGCAAAAGGAACCCCGGGAGAAATTCAAAAGAATCCCCAGGTGATTGAATCATATTTAGGACGGGGCGCAGCCTGATAATTGGGCTGATGCACTCCAAAGTGGAATGATATTATGGCGATGCTAGAAGTAAATAACATACATACTTATTATGGAAATATCCATGCCCTGAAAGGCGTCTCGATTACCGTTGAAGAAAAGGAAATCGTGACTTTGATCGGGGGGAATGGGGCTGGTAAAACATCCACGCTGCGGACGATCAGTGGGTTACTTAAACCGCGATTAGGAGATATCTATTTCGAGGGCGAAAAGATCTCGGACACACCAGCGCATGAACTTGTGTACAAAGGAATTACGATGGTCCCGGAAGGGCGGGGGATATTTGCCAGGTTAACTGTTTTTGAAAACCTGGACATGGGGGCTTATTCCCAACCTGATCGGTTCACATTCGATGATGATCTGGACAGGGTGTATCAGCTGTTCCCCAGACTGAAGGAACGGGAAAAACAGGTTTCAGGAACATTATCTGGAGGCGAACAACAAATGCTTGCCACAGCTCGGGCCTTAATGGCAAACCCCAGGCTGCTGTTAATGGACGAGCCATCCATGGGTTTAGCTCCTATCCTGGTGGAAAGCGTTTTTGAAACTATTGTGGAAATCAATAAAACTGGGACTACTATTTTGTTGGTGGAACAAAATGCAACGGTAGCCCTTTCCGTTGCAAACAGGGGCTACGTGCTTCAAACTGGAGAGATTGTTCTGAAAGATAGCGCAGAAAATTTACGCAAAGACGAAATGGTCCAGAAAGCTTATCTGGGGATCGAATAGGGCAGAGCAAATTTTTACTTAACAATCCTGTGGTGCTAAAATACACTACAGGATTTTTATTTTTAAGGGAGACTAGTTGTTATGCCAAGTGCAGAAATCATAACCATTGGAACCGAATTGTTGTTGGGGGAGATCGCCGATACCAATACCCAGGAAATCGCTCTTGCTTTGCGGAAGATTGGTGTAGATGTTTACCGGACAGGTATGATCGGAGACAATCCTGAGCGAATTGCTGGAATGCTGCTTGAAAGCGTTCAGAGGGCAGATATAGTGATCCTAACCGGGGGTCTCGGACCAACTGTTGATGATCCAACCCGCCATGCAATTGCCCAGGCATTTGATCTCGATCTGGAATTCCATCCAGATCTGTGGGATGAGATCGTCCGCCGATTCGAAAAATACGGTATTCAACCACCGGAAAATAACAGGCAGCAGGCTTATTTGCCTTCAGGAGCAGATAGCCTTCCAAACCCCAGGGGAACAGCTCCCGGCATCGGATTGGAGATTCAGGATACCCTTATCTATGCCATGCCAGGTGTGCCAGTAGAGATGGAAGGGATGGTCAATGAACAGGTTGTGCCCCGGATCACCAAACACTTTGGCTTGACCGGTGTGATCCTGATCCGCAATATTCGGGTGGAGGAAATTGGCGAATCCCGTATTGATGCTTTGATTAGCGATTTGGAAGAATTAGCCAATCCCACAGTTGGGTTGGCAGCTGGAAAAGGTTATGTTCTGGTCCGGATAACAGCCAAAGCTGAAAACGAGGAAGTGGCCGAGGCTTTGCTCGAGGATCTTGAAAAAGAGATCCGGAAACGTTTATCGGATTGGACAGATCTGGATCCAGGAAAATTATAGGGATGTTGGTATAAGGGGATTACCCCCATAATAAGATAGCCGTGAATCCTGCTATCAGGGGAATCAGCAGCCCGATCGTCCAGCGAATAGCTGTAAAACGCCATCCCATGAAAGGAAGTTCAAAGCTGATTGCCAGCAATGATTGGGTTGAATAACTGGTGATGAGCGAGACTACAGGACCGAGACCAGCTCCAGCCTGAACCAGGATGGCTATGATCGGGAAAACGACATAAGGTCCACCTGGTAGCAGAGTACCGATGAATTCGGCCGAGATGACACCTTGCCACCCTGTCTCAGGACCGATCCAGGCAGTTACTAGTTCTTCTGGGGAAAGTATATTTACAAATCCTGCAATAATAAAGGCCAAAATTATCAACAATCCGTTCTTTTTTGTGGTTGACCAGGCTAACTGAGTTCCTCGTTTGACTGTATCTGCTCCCTTTTTCCAGCTGAATAATAACAGGGTCAGGGTGATAATCCAGAGAACGATCGTAGAAGTTTTCATTCTTTAACATTCTCTCGGATTTTTTGAATATAACCCCCGAAAATCCATTCGACCAGTAAACCGAACAGTGGTGGAATTAAAAAAGTAATCAGATAACGTCGAATGGGGATACTTGATCCGATGAGTGCAAATTCGTAAGGAAGTCTGGATACTGACCAGAGATTCTTAGCGGTTACAAAAGCAACCAGGACTCCTAATCCTGCGCCAGAGGATAAAAGAGCACTAGCAATGGGGTAGTAGACATAAGGTCCACCAGGTATGAGTCCACCTCCTAGGCAGGCCAGCAGTATCCCTTTAATGCCGGAATCCTGTCCAAGCCAACGAGTAATAGATTCCTTTTTTACCAGGGCTTGAATCAGACCGGCTGTTAAAAAGGCGGCTGTAAGCAGGGGGATCTCCCTGACTAAGATAGTGATTCCGCTTTTGATTCCCTCATATGCTAAACGCCATCCCCCTCGTGAATAAGCAATATATGCCAGAATCAAGATCACAACAAGTAGTAGAGAGGATATCCAGTTTTTTTTCAGGAAGGATCGCATGGTTTCTTATTTATCTGTTGGCAGGGTAACAGTGAAGGTAGTGCCGACGTTCACTTCACTGGTTAGGCTTATCTCACCACCATGGTCTGTGATGATCTGTTTTACAACGGACAGTCCCAGCCCCGTACCGGGAACCTGGTCACGGTGGCTTCTTACCCGGTAGAATTTTTCAAAGATCAGAGATTGTTCATCTTCCGGGATGCCCATTCCTGAGTCGGAAACCGAAATGATGACCTGTTTCTTTTTTGCAAGAGCCTTGATAACTATCTCACCACCTTCATGATTGTATTTGACGGCATTATTTAGCAAATTTGTGAAGGCTTGTTTAAGCTGTTTTCGATCTCCTGTGATCCGGGGAAGTGTTTCTGGCACATCAATACTGAAATTGATGGCCTGATGCTGTGTGTCAGAATAGAAGATATCGTAACATTCCGTGAGCAGTTCTCGGATGCTGAAGTCCGTGACGGAATATTGTTTTCTTCCTGACTGCAAACGAGCCAGGTCCAGGAAGGAACTAGACATATCAGTCAACGCTTCAATTTCCGCTTCCATGATATCGATCATCTTCTTTTTTTGCTGATCATCCACCCGGTTGCTTTTCAACAAGTGGGTAGCCGCATTCAAAGCGGAAAGTGGGGTGCGGATCTGATGGACAAATTCACCGATCAGGTCAGACTGCAGGAATAAACGAGAGTTATCGATCGCCACTGTAGCCTGGGCTCCCAAGGCCAGCATCACATCCTGGTCTTCCTGGGTGAATTTTCCTCCCCGTTTGTTAATCACTTCTAGGACACCGATCACTTTACCTTTGGATAAGAGTGGTATACCCATCAGTGAATCGGTTTTAATATTTGTGATGTTGTCGATACTGTTAAAATGCCTTTTATCTTCTTGGGGATCATCGACAATAATTGGCTTTTGATTTTTGACGATCCAGCCGGCGATGCTTTCCTCGAGGGGAACAACCAGGCCTCGTTTAAGTCCGGTATCCAGATTGGTCGCTGCCTGGAAGTAAAGTGTGTTTTTTGCAGGATCGAACATCAGGATGGAGGCCTCTTCTGAATCTGATACCTCGCTGGCTGCATTAACGATCTTGGTCAATAGGATATTGAGGTCCAATTCTGATGCCAGATCACAGGATATGTTGATGAGTTTTTGGTAGCTATTTATCAAAGTCGGTTTAGTTTTATTTTTTTTCATCAAGTACCTTTGTTGTAATGAGTGGCAGGATCTCAGCCAGGTCTCCCTGCAAGCTGACAGCTGCCTGATCATCAAGATGAGTGTGGGAATAATTCAGAATGATGATCTTTGCCCCATTCCCGAGGGCAGATAATGGTAGATCACAAGCTGGTGTCACAGTCAATGAGGATCCCAGAATTAATAACAGGTCGCAAGCCATGATTTCCTGACGGGCAGATCTCCATTTCTCTGCAGGGAGCTGCTCTTCATAAAGGATGATATCCGGTTTCATCAGTTCCCCGCAGTGAGGGCAGTAGGGTTTTTTCCCGTCATTCAACAGATCGTTGAGAATTTCCTGATTGGTATCTACCTGTTTGTAACAGCCCATGCAGGTGAGTGTTTGATATGTTCCGTGTACTTCAATGACATTCTTTGATCCGGCTTTTTGGTGTAAAGCATCGATATTTTGAGTGATAATGGCTTGTAATAGATTATTCTCTTCCAATCTGGCAAGGGCGTAATGAGCTGGATTGGGATCTGCACCGAATAATTTCCCTACAAAAGGACGCAGCCAATCATAAAAACGGTCAGGGTGATAACGAAAAGCGCTTAAGGTAGCGACTTCCATCGGAGAATATTTTGTCCAGATCCCACTTCCTGGCGAACGAAAATCAGGAATCCCGGAAGGTGTGGATATGCCCGCACCGGTTAATGCGACACAATAAGCCGCCTGACTGATCAAATCAGAGGCTTTTTGGATCAGGTTTTTATTCTCAGCAGTGGGAAGCATATTCCTGTTAATCCAGGACTAATTTTGCCAGGTCACGGAATTGGTCTGCCGTCATGCTTTCTTCAGGACGCTGGATGATGGGGATATTTTTTGCAGCTGCTTGATATGCCAGTTCCGGGACCGGAGTGAAAATCTGGTCAATCTTCCTTTCCAATAGGTTTTCAGCCTGTTCCCAACTGAGCTGCACACCTGAACGCTGGCGGTTGATCAAGACTGTGATGAATCGACCATCTCCTAATCCGCTATTGATCAGCTCCTGGATCAGGATTCGGGTCTGGGTGATATTTGCAGGGGAGGGTTCCAGGCAGATTAGGACCTTGTCACATTTTGGAAGGACAGCAGAGTTGATAGGTGTTAATGAGGGGCCAAGATCGAGAACGATATAGGCAGCCAGTTTGGGGAGTTCTTTTGCAATCTGTAAAAATTGTTCTATATGGGCGATGTATTTAGAATCCGACGGATGGTAGGATGATAAAAGGGTCTTTATGCCGGATTTGTGATCCATCAAAACATCCGGGAAGAAATCTGATATATCAATTCCGGGTTCTTCATCCAGTATTTTAATCAGGCCGCTGGTATTCTGCACATCAAGATCCATCCCGATTGTTCCTTGGCCAGGCCTGAAATCAGCGAGAATGGTCTCTTTGCCCGATTGATTGTGAATTTCAATTGCCAAGTTTGTTGCCAGAGTAGAGTTACCGATACCACCTTTGGCAGAGACTATACCGATCAGGGTGCCTTTTTCAGCGGCTGCGGTTCCGGAAGACGAGGAACGCTGTGGAGAGCGTTTTAAGACGGAGTTTATCTGGGCGAATAATTCTCTGGGGCGGGCAGGTTTTGTGATGTAGGCGTCTGCTCCGGATTCCAGACCCTCTACTTTGTCATCAACCTGGCTGCGGGCTGTGAACATGATAATGGGAGTGTTTTCAGTGGCTGGATTGGTCCGGATAGAACGGGCGATTTCATAACCATTGATATCAGGAATCATTACATCCAGAAGGATCAGGTCAGGATGTTCCTTGTTAGCCATTTGAAGGCCTTTATCCCCCGTTGTGGAAGCTAGGATTCGGAATCCTTTTCGCTCAAGCATGATACCAACAAGCTTTAAGGTATCAATATCATCATCAATGATCAGAATCGTTTGTGCCATGACGTACCTCAATGTTAACGATTAGAACTTGTTAATAAAATATACCATAGATTATAATGTGAAAATGGTATTCAAATCCCTTGAGCAAGTCTTTCCAATTATCGAACCGCCTATTGTTGTCGGTATCTCCGGCGGGGTGGACAGTATGGTCCTTCTGCATGCTATGCAGGAGAAGGGTTTCGCCCCCATAGCTGCTCACTTCAATCATAAACTTCGAGACGAATCTGATCAGGAATTAGAGTTGATCCGAACATATTGTCTGGATTCTGGTCTTCCATTCCGGTCTGCATCCGGTGATGTTCGCCAATTTGCAAGGGAGGGAAGTTACTCTATAGAGGAAGCTGCCCGAATCCTGCGCTACCAATTTTTATTTGAGGTTGCCGTTACCGAGATGGCTGGAGCTGTGGCAGTTGCCCATCATTCAGGTGACCAGGTAGAAACCATCCTGATGAACTTGCTCAGAGGGGCGGGGACCAAGGGGCTATCCGGAATGCAAGTTGTAAGTATCCCCAATGCCTGGCATGAGACGATACCGCTTGTGCGGCCGCTCCTGGATGTTTCAAAACAGGAACTGATTGACTATCAACTTGAGCATAACCTACCAGTGATAGAAGATCTTTCTAATCAGGAAGAGATTTATTTTCGAAACAAGATCCGCCATACGTTGGTACCGCAGCTTGAAAAACTCACCCCGGGATTCCATCAGCGACTACTGCAAACGGCCCAGATATTATCTGCAGAAGATCAGGCTTTGGAATACTTTTGTAATATTGCTTGGAAAACCTGCCGGCACAGCCAGGGCGCCAGTTATATTCAGCTTTCCCGGGAAGAACTGTTGGATTATCCAATTGCTGTCCAGAGACGGATAATTCGCAAAGCTTTAAAAAACCTTCGCCCAGATTATCTCGAGCTCAGTTTCTTGCAAGTAGAAGCCGCCCTGGATTTTGTCCGGACACCGACTCGCAAATCAGCCAATTGGGTAGCTAAAGTCAATCTATCTCAATCGCCCAAATTGGTTGTGTTGTCAACCTGGGAAACCGATGTGGTTAAAAATCAGTTTCCCCAACTTTTGGATCATAATCATATCCAGATTTCAGACCAAGGAGAGATCTTCCTGGGAGATGGTTGGTACCTGATCATATCCCCGGTAGAATATACACCAGGCCAGTTCGATAGAACTGAGATCCCGGGTGAGGATTTTCTGGTCTGGATGGACCGGTCTGCAATAATGGGAAATGCTGTTTTAAGATCTCGCCAAGAAGGCGATATGATCAAACCCCTGGGGATGGGGGGTAGTTCTATGAAAGTGTCGGATATGATGATCAATGAGAAGATCCCGGCTCCCTATCGAGAGGACTGGCCTTTGATCAGCGGTAAAGATATGGTCCTCTGGGTGCCAGGGGGTAGGTTAAGTCAGGAGGCAAGTATAACGGGGGAAAGTGAATCTTTAGTGGAGCTTAAGTTCATCCGCCGCAAAAAATAAACTTGATTCATCTCAGCATCACGTTTCCTAAGAATCTTCTTCTGAAGACTCATCTTTGCTCAGGATTTGAAGCTTACGGCTGATCTCGCGCCATTGCACTTCAGATATTCCCAATTTCTGTCTGATCTTATTCGGTTCCATTCCTGATCGCCAGTCCTCAACTGCGCTGGTCCAGCGGCACATGGAGAAAGAGACCCTTTTTTTGATGCCGGCGTCCTTGCCCAGATCTTCAAGGATATATTCCAGCATGCGGGCAGACCACGGGAAAAGGCGATCATCCAAATTGTGATGGAGCCGATATTCCTGATAAGCAGCGATCCAGTCCTGGCTGAGATTCAATTTCCTTTCTTTATAACGATTCTGGGGGCTGGCGTACCGGATAAAAATCAGTGGATTATCCGGAGCATCAAGCTGGATGTGATTGGGGCTCAATGAAAGGCATTCTCCCTTCTTGATCCCGGTTTCCAGGATTAGTGTAAATAGCAGATAGGAACGCAGATCCGGGTCTGGTTTTTGACGATAAGCGAGGGCAGTGTCCAGGATGTTTTCAACTTCTTCCGGGGATAATATCTTGGGCAGGGGACTGCGGACGGATTTTTGAACTACTTGTTCTGCGGGGTTGGCGGGAATCACTCCGCCTTCATGGAGCCATCGGAAAAAAGATTTCAGCGAGGTTATTCTGCGGGCAAGGGTTTTTGGACTGCAGGGCACATCACGCTCGTGTTCCATCCAGCGTAAGAAATTGTTCAGATCTGCCAGGCTGATCTCACCGACCTGGCGATCAGGTGGTAAATAGGAAGCCAGGAGCCGTAAATCACCCAGGAAGGCAGTGACCGTATGGGGTGAACTCCCTTGATCATTCAAGTAAATCTCCCAGGCCTGGAGGGCGGGAGCGAGTGTGATCCTGGGATTGATTTGAAACGCGCCTTCATTGATCATCGCCGAAATCCTTTCGTATAGCCAGTATCCTAAGTTTACACGAGGGCCTGAACCCTGTCAATAGAGAGGGTTTCTTCAGTCCAGACCAGAATTATTCCTGGTGTTTAGGGGTTTTGCAAGGTGACTGTTCCGGCTTTGGTTTCAATTATAAAGTTCAGTCTTGGGCCCTGGCCTTCCAGGTAATATTCATTCCCTTCTTGTTGCCAGTCCCCAGATAGGATTACCTTGGATAATGGACCTTCAATATTGACCCTGGCTGGCACTCCATCCGGAACACTGATCACCAACCGACTGAGCCCGGTTTCAATGAAAATCGAAGCATCTCGCTGCAGCAAACCCGAAAAATCCAGGTTGTAATTCCCAGCGCCGCTTTGAAAGATCATGGTCTGGAAATTGGCATTGGCCAATTTGTTCATGGTGATGTTCGAGGCTCCTGTTTCATACCGGAATGCGTTCATGGGGGTGGTGTTTGGTGTAGAAAATTTCAGTTTTACATTCGCTGCCCCATCTGCAATGTGCAAATCGGTAATAGCCAAACCACCAAATTCAAAATCACCACTGTACCCACCGGCTTTGATATTCAATTCAATGGGGTGGTTCTTAATTGCGATACTCCAATCGTTTTTGATGGTCTCATTGATTGTTGGTATAGCATTCAATTTCAGGTTGCCTTGTTTCAAAGAGACCCCGTTTTCGTCGATCGTTACTTCGGGTTTGAAATCAGACACATTATAGGTCGCTGTACCAGAGAGCAGGTCATCTCCTGGATTGGGAAGCAAAGTCATTTTACCGGCACCAAATGACAGATTGATGTCCAGAGGTGTGGGGGCATCTGGGATCGCTACCTGGATGTAATCGGTCACAGAGGGACCGGTTTTCTGTTCTGTGTTAAATGGAAGTTCAATGTTGATCCCACATCCAGCAAGGGGAATCGCCAATAAGATGAACACAAGAATACTTCGTATAGACACTTTCATAACAAAACTCCTCAGCTTTTTCGCTGATATTGGTTTTTATATCAGATTTAACAGTGCAGGATTCATTCCAAAGAGAAGATAGGTTCCTGATCCCCCAAAACAGGTTCAGGTTTTGTAATATGGACCTGGATATAGGCCATCATACAGGCAGGGATCTCGCGGATATTCCAATAACCTTCTTCGCGATAAGGCCGCAGATCAGCAGAGACTCCAACGGTTTCCAATCCGAGGGCTTTGCAGGTATATAGAGCCCTCGATAAATGAAAATTCTGGGTAACCAGGATAACATCGTCGAGTAAAAATATATCCCTGGCCCGGTAGCAGGTATCATAGGTTCTGCGTCCGGCATAATCCAGTACGATATCTTCTTCCGGCATGCCAAGTTCCAGGGCATAGGCTTTCATTGCCCCCGGTTCATTGTAGTTGATGAAACGGTTATCTCCGCTCATCAGAACTTTTTCAACCTTTCCGGCCTTGTAGAGGAGAACTGCTGTTTCCACGCGGTCCCTTAATACCGTTGTAGGGCCGCCAGAAGAGGTTAGCCCTGCGCCAAACACAACAGCTGCCCTAGTTGGAGAAACATCTTCTACTGAGTAAATCTTTTTGCCTGCCTGCTGCACCATAATAACGCGTGGGGCACCAATCAGGATGATTATTATCAGCAGCAGTAGGTAAAGGATCATTTTTCTTCTTTTCTTAAACACGTGCGAATTGTACCATGAGAGGGTTTTTCAGCAGGAAATATAACCAAATCTAAATTTGGATGAAAATGGGAAATTATTTTGGAAAGAGCGCTGCCTTAAATAATAATGGGAATTAGCTATTCTGTTCGTAATAGGCTTTGATCGCTTCCTGGTAGACCTGCTGAATGGGGATCTTATTTTCTCGGGCCAACTTCTGACAATCTTCGAACTCTGGAGAAGCCTTTTGATATGGAGTCCCTTCTCCAGCAACCTTTATTCTTACCTTACCAAATGCAGTTGAGATCTCCTGGATAATCCTGGGCAGTGAATACCTGTCAACCACCGTTTGCCTGACACCCAGTGTGCTGGTTTCCTGAAAAAGGATTTCCCGCAAATTCTCAGCATTTTGGACTTGTGCAAGGACCTGGATTTGGGTACCTGGACGATTCTTTTTCATTTGAACTGGAACCAGACAAACATCCAGTGCTCCCGCTATAAATAACGAATCCATCACATAGGGATAGATCTCAGGATTTAAGTCATCCAAATTGCTTTCTAATAGGATCAATTCTTCTTTTAGCTGATTTCCTTTTTCCTCTGTTTCGCCTGTTTCGCCGATCAGCACTCGAAGCAAGTTTGGGATTGGCAGATCACGGGTTCCAGCTCCGTATCCCACCATATCAACCTTCATCTCCGGGGGAGGGGAATAATCATCCACCAGCTCAGCCAGTAAGGCGGCGCCAGTTGGTGTGATCAGTTCAGCCTTGATCTCAGTTTGACGGACCGGTAAACCTTTTAATAATCCCATGGTAGCTGGGGCCGGCAGGGGGATCTGTCCGTGAGCGCCTTTGATGAATCCGCTGCCAAGTGGAATCGGAGAGGCATATATGTGAGACACACCCAGGTAGTCGAGAGCCAGCAAAGCCCCTGTGACATCAACTATCGTGTCCGTACCGCCCAGTTCGTGGAGATGGATCTGATCCACCGGTATATTATGTATACCTGCTTCCACAGAAGCGATATTCCGGAAGATTTTAATGGCTCTTTTTTGGATCGATCCAGGAAGGGAACTTTTTTGGATCACTTCAAGGATTTCTTTCAAATGTCGTTCAGGTGGTTGTTCACCTACCAGGATATCTACTTTGGTAGCCTTGAAACCATTTTTACTTATTGATCCAGCCTTTAATTCGAATTCATTTAATTTCAAACCAGCTAGCATCTCTGCCAATTTTTCGGCTGGCACACCAGCATCAATTAATGCTCCCAGGATCATATCACCACTTGCGCCGCCGATCAGATCAAAGTAAAGGACTTTCATTTACCAATTCTCCTCAATATCGAATGAGCATATACTGCAGCACCAAATCCATTATCAATATTAACCACAGCGATCCCTGGGGCGCAGGCGTTTAACATAGCCAGCAAAGCAGAAATGCCCTGGAAATTTGCGCCATACCCGACGGAAGTCGGCACACCAATAACCGGGCAGGAGACCAGGCCGCCCACAACGCTCGTGAGAGCTCCTTCCATTCCGGCCACACTGATGATCACATCTGCTTCACTCAGCAGCGCGTGCTGGTCAAAAAGGCGATGTACTCCTGATACACCGATATCATAAGCCCGGATCACGCGGCTGCCCAGGAATTCCAGGGTTATCGCGGCTTCTTCAGCGACTGGCTGGTCAGCGGTGCCGCCTGAGACTACCATTCCATACGGAGCATCCTTTCCGGCTTGTGGAAGCTCTCCCCTGGAGAGTTGCAGCAACCTTGACATTGGATCATAGTCGGCTTCTGGTAATCCCTTTTGAACTATATTAGCGGCATCGGGGGAAAGCCTGGTTCCCAGCACATGATCATGGTGTTCCCAGAGTTTTTTCATAATAATTATGATCTGCTCTGGAGTTTTATTTTGGCAAAAGACCACTTCGGGAAGACCCTGCCGGAGATCGCGATGAAGATCCAATCGTGCGAATCCCAGGTTCTCAAAAGGTAAAGACTCGAGGCGTTTTAACGCTTCCGCCACAGTCACTTCCCCTGTTTTGACATCGGAAAGTAGTTCTTCCAGTTTAATTTGATCCATCATTCTTTAATCCTTCATTTAAGCTGCCGGACCTGAACCCACGAATATCTAGAGTAATATAAGAATACCCTATCTCTTTCAGATTCTGGGTGATCTGTTCCCTTTTCAAAAGCACTTTGTCAAAATCTTCCGGCAGTACTTCTATGCGCGCTATATCACCGTGATGGCGGACTCGCAGCTGCCGGAAACCAAGCTGAAGAAGGAACTCCTCAGCTTTTTCAATTTTTATTAAGGCATCGGATGTGATCACCATGCCATATGGGATCCGGGATGCCAGGCAGGCGGAAGAAGGTTTATCCCAATTGGGTAAATCCATTTCTTTCGCCAGTAATCGGATCTCGGCTTTTAATAATCCAACCTCCTGAAGAGGGCTGCGAATTCCTTGTTCCTGTACAGCCCTGTGCCCGGGCCGAAAGTCACTGAGATCATCAGCATTGCTGCCGTCCAGGATAGTATGAAAATCATGTTGAGCAGCATATTTACGCAGCATTCGATAGCGATGATCTTTACATACATAACAACGTTGATCAGAATTGACGTAATATTCTGGAAGATCGATCTCATCACTCGCCATTTCAAGCAACTCTATTCCAATCAAGGCGGCGATCTCCCGGGCTTCCTGGAGTTCACGAGCAGGCAGGGTAGGAGAGGTAACGATGACTGCCTTAACTTTCTCCCCCAGGATATCCCAGGCAAGTTTGGCTAGGAGTGAGCTGTCCACACCGCCGGAGTAGGCTACCAGGGCATTGTCTGTTTTTGAAAGTTCATTTTGCAGGGATTCCAGCTTCTTTTTCATGTCACCTAGTCTACCATTAAGTAAACATCCCGGAACTTTCAAAGATCCGGGATGAGTGTATTAGGAGGAGGGATACTGTTCCCTAAACCATGCGTTCCCTGACGACGGAGCTGACATAATCCATTGTGGCAACTACAATTGCGATTGCCACCATCTGGACACTGGCTGCCCGATAAGCCAGCAGGTTGATATTCTGCTGGAGCAGGAAACCGATCCCACCGCCGCCTACAAAACCGATGATTGTGGACATGCGAACGTTGATATCCCAGCGGTACATGGTGAAGGAGATATAGGGTGAAACAATTTGGGGAACAATTGCATACACAATGGTCTGCAATCGATTTGCGCCAGTGGCCTGGACAGCTTCCAGCGGTCCGGGCAGGATGCTTTCTACCTGCTCAGAATAAAGTTTCGCAAGAGCTGCCACGGTATGGAGCGCCAAGGCTAAAGACCCAGCAAAAGGGCCAATGCCAACCCAGATCACAAATACAATGGCCATTACCAGTGCTTCTACAGATCGGGTCCCATTGAGAATAGTGCGGGTGATGAAATAAATTATCATTCCTGTTGGCAAGGGTTGTTTGGGTTTGACTATCAACGCCAGTACAAGGCCGATGACAGCGCCTATGCCTGCAGGCCAGTAGAGTGTCTTGGAAAGATTATCGATCTGATAGAGCCAATTGATACCGGTGCCAATCAATGCAAATAAACTCGCACCAGCAACTGTGGTCCCAATGATATTTACCATTCTAACTACATCGGAAGGAGATTTATCGCTGATGTTTTGCCCGATCTTGCCAAAAGTACCACCAACAACCGCTCCTAATCCGAGTGCCACAAAAACTGGGATGATCAAGGTGGCGGCTTCTCCCATTTGATAGAGGAAATTGCCGATAAATCCAAACGGACCCAGTGGTTCGACCAGAGCTAGGCCGATCGATCTGGATAAAGTCTCAACGAATAACATTACAGCTACTCCAGCAAGTCCAGCTGCAACATAAGCTAGTATCTTGATGATATCCATGATATCGAATCCTGGCTTTTTATCGTCAGCTTTTAGAACCCACTGAACGATCACTATTACCAAAACGATACATATCATCAGACCTATAGCAGCTTTACCCGGACTTTCCAGGTAAGGAATGAGAAGTTGCCGGGCAAATACTGCGGTTTTTAATCCCAGGTAGATACCAATAGGCCAGCCAACGATCGAAAAGGCAATGCTGGTTAACGGGCTATTATTCTCTGCCATCAAGTTGCGGGCTGCTATGAAGCTGACAGGAATTGCCAAGGCAGTACCGATAGTCGTAGCGAGCAAAGCCATGAAGACAGTCTCAAGGATTTTGTCCCAGGTGACCTTGGCGGTGTCAGTTAACATAGGGCTGCCCACTTTATTTCGAATGGTGGCAATAATTTGCTGGGCTTCAGCGATGGGCTGCCTGGTTGGAAGCTCGACATCCAGCTGGAATTCCCCATTTGAATCTGAAGAGAAATTCCCCAGGGGCTTTTTTACACCACTGGTAGTATAAAAATCCACCGGGCCTTTCGTATCGGGAGGGAAGTTTTTTCCTGTGATATGAACGATCTCCTGTGGGGAAGCGCAGTAGGCGCTTGCCAGCATATAGGGCTGGCTATGATCTAGATCAGGTGCAGAGATTTCCTCCCCTTCAGGGCAGGGTAGATAAAATGGGATTTCTACAACGGTTACATCATAATCATATTCAATAATATCTGGCCTAACGAGAGCTCGAATAACCCTTTTCAATGAGGTCAGGCGGTCTACAGATCGGGTAGTTTCAAAGTTAACATCGGTAACCTTTACGCCATAGGCGAATACAACAATCACAAGGACTACTCCTAGAGCGATGCCAAGCGACCGTAATAGAGATGGTTTTTTATTATTCATATAATTAACCTACCCGTTCAGCTTCTTTGCCGTAGATTTCTTTAAACTTCTCATCGTCGATATCTTGTGGAGGTCCATCAAACATCAACTTTCCATCGTTGAGGGCGATAGCCCGATCTGCATAGCGGTGTACCAGATCCAGGAAGTGCAGACTGCATAAAACCATCGCACCGTCTTCCTGGTTGATAGTTTCCAGATACTGCATGATGCTGTGGGCCAGGACAGGATCAAGGCTGGCGACTGGTTCGTCGGCCAGAATGATGTCAGGTTCCTGCACCATTGCTCTGGCTATACCAACGCGCTGCTGCTGTCCACCGCTGAGTTCGTCTGCTCTTTTATAGGCCTGGTCAGCTATGCTAACCCGGTCCAATTGCTTCATGGCCATATCGCGATCACTTTTTGGAAAATGATTCAGCAAACTCATTGCTGGATTAACGTATCCCAGTCTGCCTGCCAGCACGTTGGTGATCACCTTGGATCTTGAGACAAGATTAAAGTGCTGGAAGATCATGCCGATCTTGCGGCGGATGCGCAGCATTTCGTCCTGGCTGGCGGCAGTGATATCTTGTCCATTCCAGATGATCTGCCCTTCTGTGGGTTCGATCAATCGGTTGATGCAGCGCAGCAGGGTTGATTTGCCGGATCCACTGAGGCCGATCAC
>JAGHAU010000096.1 GCA_021161345.1 Anaerolineales bacterium
GAATTCTATGATGACAGCACATATCAGCTGATGCATATTGAATTGTTCCCTCACGGAATTATTCACGCAGAATGCATTGGTGAGGATATTGATTTGCTTCTAAATCAGAGAGTCCAGATCGGCTTCTTCCCCTGGCGTTTTGTGGACGGGGAAGCCAGCATCGGCCGCTGCGTGGCCTTTGTGGAAGACGATCAATATGAAGAGCTGATGAAGAAAAAAGAGGGAATGAAAAAGACCAAGTTTGGTGATGTGATCAACCCTGATCATGTGGCCAGCCTGGACAAACTGAGCAAATAAGCAAACAGCAAATTTTAAAGATAGAATTAGGATACGGTTTCTTCTAAGGAAACCGTATCCTTTATTTAACTTATTGGTGAGGTCCTATGAATAAAAAACTTCTTTTTGTGCTAATCCTGGCAGCAATTTTCCTGATGACAGCTTGTAATAAACCTGTTGAGAACGCTGCTGAAAATGTTCAGACCACAAAAACCTTGCCTCCGGCAACCGAGGCAGCAACGGATATTCCTCCCACGGAAACCCCGAATGTATTTGTAGTGGATCCGGTTGACCCTGAAACTGTAGCCTATGATTTTGTAACAGAGGTATGCAGTGCTGTATGGACCACCAATGCCACATATTTGCCCTGTCCAGGACATCTGGAGGAAAAGGAAGGAGGATACATCGAAGCAACTGACCACACCGTGCTGGAAGGTATGGTCTCAGTTGAGGCACCCCTGCTGGTCGGATTGCCCGGCAAAGGTTATCCGGAGGGAGTTGGATTATTTGGGAAATATCCCCCTTTCACTGTTTACCCTGGTGATACCTTCCAAGCCACCATCGCCTGCCAGGGAGACGCTGACTGCAATCTGGGTTTCTCGCTGGAATATTATGATCAATCGGGAAGTGTTATACCTATAAGCTGGAATTGGCTTCATCAAGCTGGAGATGGCCCGCAAGAAGTGTCTGCTGATCTGAGCTCCGCGGCTGGCCAGGTTGTGGAATTATTCCTGGTGCTGAGGCAAGAAGAAGAGCTGGAAAACCAATGGGGGGTTTGGATCAACCCCTATATTTCCAGGGATCCGAGTGCAAAGCCACTGCCAACTGCCGAAATATTTCCTACTCCTACACCCGACCCGGATGATAAGACCCCGGGTGTGATCTCAGGCATGGTGGATATGAGCTCGGCTCCTCCCTATCTAAAAGATTCAATGAATGGTGGAAGCAGTCCGGTTGCGGTGGTCTTTTTCAATCAGAGCGATGGGACTTATTGGTGGATTCACACTTCTTTGACGGGCCATCCTTATTACCAGATGACCGTGTCTCCTGGTGAGTACCAGGTTGTGGCTTTTGCCCAGGGAGTGGGGGATGTGCCTTATGTGTCAGGTGGATATACAGGGCAGAATCCATCTTGCGGGAAGAATTTAAAAACTGTCACCATGCTGCCCAACGGCAGACTGGAGAATATCGTTATCACGGATTGGAACTGGACTTGCAGCGGAACTGCTTACCGTCCATCCAAACCCGGTGGAGTGCCGCTGCCGTAGTTTTTTATAACTTGAGATAGGATACGGTTTCCTTTCAGGAATCCGTATCCTTCATTCGTAAAACACTGATCATGCCTGCCAGCGCAGTAATCCCAGAGGAATTACCCCAGCGAAGCAAATACCTCAAATCGTTCTCAGTGATTAAAGACCTTGTGAATAATCCATCCAATACCTTGAGTAGTCGTTCATCGGCTGCGCCTTCCATAGCGCAGAACAGCAGTGAAGTGCTTATTCTGGTTGTTTTCAATCGTGTATTTTCCAGAATGATCTGGTTAAGATTGTTGACTAAAATGGTGGGGGGACTTTTTGAGTCACCTTTTTGTAAATCCGGCAGGTGGGATGATAACAAATGCCCCCATCTATTGAAAGATAGAAGAACCCCGAGCAGGAAATCATCTCCGAGAGGTGTCAGACCGGGACCCAATCCCAAAAGTTTGATAGATCCTTCTGCTATCTTCTCCGGATCCCCCGTCTTTAGGGCGTTCTGGAGGTTCAGGATCCTCTCTCCTATTACCGGCGCACCAGGGATCTCGCTCGGATTCCCGGATAACAAAGGCAGGTAAGGATTTCCAGGCATTAACTTGAAGACGATAGAAAGAATTGAATCCAAATGTCCTGGAAAGCTCTTTATATCGTTATCAACCGGGGGTGGGAACCAGATCTTGCTGTCTTCAAGGAAGATAGTGATTTTCTCTTCCGGGAATTGAATTTCTCCAGGAGAGAATCGAACACGGGATCCTGCTTTGATTTTATCCAGCCTGGTAGATGCCTCTTCCAGGTTCATGGTCAGTGGTCCCTTAAAGGTTTCCTGGGAGAGGTACAAGGTCCAATCATCCTCGGGTTGAAGATAGATACCCCGGGAGGCGATACCCGAGACCAGTGCGCTCTTTGAGCGTTCAAGGACCTGTTGGGCATAAAAGCCGACGTGAGAGACGCTTGTTTTCATAAGAAAGTTCCTGGAAGGAATTATAACCAGCATCCCCGCCGGAGTGGTAGGATTAAGATATAATATTGACTGACAGAAATCCAACGAATAGGTGGGTTTTTTCTTTGTTTAAAGGTAAAACCCCGGACTGGTATATGAATATGAGTATGAAAAAGAATGATCCTCTGCGGCTGGATGTCAGCTTTCTGGTCAAGGGTGCCCCGGGTACTTTTAAGGAATTTGAATTTAACTTTCCCCAGCTAACCCTGCCGGGTGATTTACTGCTGGTGGATGTTCAGGGTTTAATTACCGTGTCAGCTACCGAAGACGGGGTGGTAGTTAATGGCAAGATCCGTGCTTTAACAGAGCTGTCTTGCAGCCGTTGTCTGGATCCATTTTGGCATCTATTGAATATTGATTTTACGGAGGTATTTTCCTCCCACCCTGTAGATAAAGCAGAGAATGATCTGGGAGTACAGCCCCTGCCAGCTGACGGATCGATCGATCTAACCCCCATTATTCGAGATTACGCGGCGTTGGATATCCCTATCCGCCTGGTTTGCAAAGATGGGTGCAAAGGTTTGTGCCCAACCTGTGGTGTAAATCTTAATCTGGAAGATTGCGGCCATAAGCAAGAGTTCATTGATCCGCGTCTAGCGGGATTGAAAGCGCTGTTGGAAAAAGACGAGGAAAGTCAATCTTAAGTTGGATGTTGGAAATCGCTTTGGACGTAGAGGTGGTGCCCTCGATACACTTTGACCGGATGGCCTCGGCAATAAGGACCGGGATACTGAGACCGAGGGGCACTGCGTGCCCGACCGGAGTAAAGAGACGGATATGGTTTTGAATTAATCCCTTAGCGCCTTCCGGAATTTAGTGATCTTGTAGAATAAGTCCCTTCCAATTTTCCTTAGACAACTCATATCGGTAATTGAGATATAACCTCTCCGTTCTATTAAATCCAAGCAGGCAACGGTTTCAATATAAGAGCGTACTGCCAAACTCAAGAAACGAGCCTGTTCTTTATTTGATTGCCCCGTCGAGCCTTCGGCGATGTTTAGCGCAATGGAGGTGGCGGCTCTGACCAATTGTGAACTTAGGTTGAATTTCTCAATTGTAGGCATCTTCTTATTCAGTTCATACACCTGATCAATGTATTCCAGCGAGAGTTGGTAAACAAGAAGAGATTGAAATTTGTATTCCCCCATATATAATAATTATCTCGGTTCTTGATTAAGACTTCAATAGATAAGATGTTTTTTCCGGTCGCGAAGCGAAGCTTCACCCCGGTCTTCGGTCAGGCCTCGCAGTGGCTTTCCGGTCGGGAGCGGAGCTCCCTTATGGCAGTTCGATCTGTTCCGGATCCCCTTCATCGAGAACAGCTTTCCATTCCTGCTCTTCGTAATCAAAATCAGCAATTTCATCCAGGGGGAGTTTGATATATTTGCCGCGGCCTTCCACCGCGACCGTGCCGTCCGGAAGCAGGATCTCACCGGTGCCTTCAAAGAGGCGCCGGTTTTCATTGGTGATACGCCCCACTACCCGCAGTTCTGTGTCTAGCGGAACCGGTTTTTTATATCGTACATTAAAATCAACCGTGACACCCCAAATCTCATTTTGATTGATATTCATAGCCCGGCCAATGGTCTCGTCCAGGATGGTCGCAGCCAAACCGCCGTGCAATCGGCCAGGATAACCCTGGTGCTCTTCGCAGGGAGTGAATAAAGCGACCAGCTGGTTGTTTTCCACTTCGTAAAAAGAGGCTTTGAGTCCGGCCGGGTTCTTCAGGCCGCATACAAAACACATCCTGGAATTATGCTGTTTGGCGGTAACTTTGTGAGACATGGATTCTCCCTTCCTGATATTATCTGGGAGTATTCTAACAGGTTCAGGCAAACCCGGGATGAGGTTTTGTTGACGGAGCGGGAGGGGCGTGCTAAAATAATCTCGCTTTGCCCCCATCGTCTAGTGGCCCAGGACATAGCCCTCTCAAGGCTAAAACCGGGGTTCGAGTCCCCGTGGGGGCACAGACCGAACCGCTCAATGATCTTGAGCGGTTTTTGTCTATGTTAAGGTTTGATTCAAGGGAAAAACTGGATCAATTAAATTTAGAAATGGGTACGTTTCCTTAAAATATGATAAAAATGAGTTCTTAATTAAATCATCTATCGGCAGACGGATTAGTATTGGTAAGGTAAATTCAGCCCTATCCGATTCTTTTAGATTGAAATTCCCTTAAATAGACACTTGTCTTATTA
>JAGHAU010000278.1 GCA_021161345.1 Anaerolineales bacterium
CTCCCTCGACTACGCTCGGGACATGGACATCGCCCTTTATGTTTGTCATTGCGAGGAGGGATTCGTAGAATCCCGACGCGGCAATCTCAATAAAATCTAACGGGGATTTCCTTTAATCAACGGATAAATTCGCAACTTAAAAATATTCATCCATATATCGAATTCACAGTACACGATTATCGAGATTGCTTCCCTTCGCTATCGCTCTGGGCAGGCTGTCGTTCGCTTCACTCACTACCTCGCAATGACAAGTAGGCGGTTATCCTGTCCCCATCTTCCGTCCCCGGTCGAATGCGAAGCTTTCATCCCGTCACGCGCGCAGCGCGCGCAGCGACTCCCCCGTCCTCGGTCGGCTGCGAAGCAGCCAATTATTCCCCTTCCCGCTGATGTCCACTACCATCCACAAATGGTGCTTTAGGAAAAGGACGTAAATCCTATCTTAGATCAGAAATCCGTCCTTCCCCGTTCCTTCTCAATCCTCATCAGATTCTTCTTGATCTACAGGACAACACCGGTATTTCTGGGATTTTTCAAGGAGATCAATTTGTCGTTTCAGGAGTTCGTTTTTAAGTTTCTTCCGTTCCAGATCTATTTTGATTTTCTCCTTCAGACCAGGCTCGCAGGTATCACACTCATCCAGACACCCTCGAACCAGAATGCCCGGCGTTGGCAGAATTTCCTCATGGTTCCAGGACAATTCAGCGATGATTTTTTTGGAAGGTTTTCCCTCCGGATTCAATAATCCTGCATCTACCAATTCTTTATCAACCTGTTTCAGAGCAGTCTGGCGCAACTTAACATCTATTGGTTCGTCCACGAGCACAGCTGATCGTGTTGATGCCCTTGTGCTGAAGGAAAAATCTTCATTCCGCATCTTGGCTTCCTGCACATTGGCCACTTGTCTCTGTTCCAGCGCGCTGATTCGGGCTAAATTTTCAACTTCAAGACGATCCTTCCGATCAGCTGATATAACCTGCGGAATGATCTTTATACCTCCCTTGATATCAACAGGAATTTTTTGGTAAGCTCCTGTCGGTGCAGCTGGATCTACTACTCTTCGAGAAATAGCTTTAAGACTGAAACTTACCTTCTGGACTTTGTTGATTTTGTGGAATATGTAAGTTATGGCTCGACATTGATTGGGATTCTGGATCATTCTGGTTGAGGCCTCATAGTGGGCTTCCGATTCCCCTTCAGCATGACTCCTGCGCTCAACCTCACCTACAGATGTAGAACTTTTAGCCCTCACACTGGCAGCCACATAAGCCGATGATGCCTCTGCATGTTGGGATAAGCTTTGGGAAAAAGCCTTTGTCGATTCGGCGTCGTAACTTCCTCCGGAACCTCCACCTCCGATCTTTATGAGCCCCAGGATATTTATATCTGCCCCAGCTCCCCCCTCAGACCACGACTCTTCAAAGGATGAAGAACTTACTCCGCTCTGGTTTACAGTCAAGTCACTGACCGCTCTTGCCATTCCTGCGGTGAAGAAGGATTCCTCAGATGTAGTCTCATGACGGTAGGAGAGTCCAGATTCGGAATCATAGGACCATCTTGAGTGTCTGTCGCTGGTATAGAGCCGGACCTTTTCTCCTGGCAGGAGAGTGGTTGAATAGATGGGATCACCCAGAACAAGGTCTCCCGAGCAGCGTTTAAATTGGAAATACAACACCAATTCAACCTTGATCCTACTTTTTCTGTCTGGTGAGTAAGTCCAATAAGGTAACAGGTAACGCAGATTCAAAGTATCGCAGATTGGTTGATCTTTGAGTTCCGGGCAGCAATCCAAACTTGATGCTTTTACCCCCTTCTTATTATTAGCCATTTTTTTCTCCTCTTTTTACAATACTACCTTTCTCCGAACTACATACTATGGCCCCATTATTCACCTCCTGTCTTCCATTTAACTCCTGATAAAGTTCGCGGAAAGAGATATCCCCAGGACGGGTTGGCGAGATCGGGAGACATCCACAACCCATGTCCATAAATACCTGGCAACATCATTTTTGTGAAATAAGAACTGCTCTTAATGCATATCAGGCCTTTCCGGCGTGGGCCAGGATCCAATTGCTAAAATCATAGCATCTTGAATCATCTGGTTAATTACTGGACCAAAACTTTTCATAACCACATCAATCCTTTCGGCAGGTTCTTCTGGTAAAGGAACCGTATCAATGGCCACGCTGTAGCTTTTTTCAAATTTCTTATCCATGGGTTATCTCCTGTTTGTTAATCTAGCGATTACCGGGGTAAAGGGACAATCTTTTGTTTATAAAAACAAAAACACTGCTCTGAGAGAGATTAGCAGTGTTCCTGGAGACAGCTTTGATTGGTAAGTACTTTGTATATTGTTTATAGCATTAATAACTGGTGAAATCAATAACATTAAATTCTAATGCCATCACCAGGTCGATGTTACCTGAGGAGCTGTATGCTGGGGAGGAAAAGTAAGTAGTAAGAAGTAAGTTGATTAAGAGATAGTGATAAGTAGGGGGCTGTCCCAAAAGTAATTGGCACAGCCCTTTATTTTTTAATA
>JAGHAU010000276.1 GCA_021161345.1 Anaerolineales bacterium
GACAAGAAAGACAAGAAAGACAAGAAAGATAAAAATAAATAATATTCCATGAATCTGGGCATTAAAAACCTAAAGCTCTCCGGATGGAGAGCTTTTTTGTTGTCTATCTGTTTAAAATACTATTTCCTCTGAGGAAACAATATCCTTTCTATTTAACAAAACTATACCGGATATTATCCCCGGTTGAGCTGGCCAGCAGTATTCCTGGAGCTCCCAACTCCCGCAGCCACAGCTCCCAGCTTCCGCTGAGCCGATTGATATACAAGAATCGGGTTTCATCTACCCAGCTGACATCCAGCATCAAGGTAATACCAAGTAGATCCTGGGGAGGATCTCCAAGCCTGCCAACTTTTGGATAATGGCCGGCTTCAGTGAAGATAAAGTGCTCCCCGTCGGTTGACCAGGCTTCGAAACGACGATCACCGGAATTATAGAGCACATCCCCGCTGCCATCAGCATTGGCGATATGCAGGTCCACAATGGGAGGTGCTCCGGGAGTGACCTCGGTCAGGTAGGCGATCTTGTCCGTATCCGGTGAAAGGTGGACGTTATCGTGGAAAAAGGGCACCGGGGTCAACGTTATTAATACGCTCGCTGGAGATCCGTCTGCCGGCAGATGCCAGATAGTGGTGAGTTCTGCGGGTGCGGCCAGGGGATCATGGGGTGGGATGGATGCCCGGATTGAGCTGCTGTCCGGAGACCAGACCACCGGGGGATAATAGGTATATTCACTGTAGGTGATCACAACCGGGAAGGTTAAAAGGTCCCTGCGGTTTGTTCCGTTGGCATCTACCACACTGACCATGGTGCCATTGACCAGGGCGATCTGGGATCCATCGGGGGAGTAATAAAAGTCTCCCGCAGTTCCGGGTGGCATTAAGATGTTGATTGTTCCAGTGTCGGCATCAACCTGCCGAAGTTCGTCAGGCAGGATCAGCCCCGGACCTTCAAAAGTAATTCGGGTGTTAAATGACAGGGTGTGGGTGCCGGGCGCCCAGGCGATCCGGTAAGGAACGGCTGAAATGGCATCCGCAAATGTGACCATACCGGCAAAATCAGCCAGAGATACCAGGGGGCGGACATTGGTGCCATCGGTGTTGACGGCGTGAAGTTCCTGGTTATTCCAGTCGTACTGGCGAATAAAAGCCGCTACCAAACCGTCACTGGATAAATAAGCAGAAACAACATCACCCAGGCTGGTCAGTTGGAGAGGGGCGCCGCCTTCTTCCCAAAACCAGACATCGCCGTCTTTAACGTATACGATCCGCAAAAACGGGGGCGCTTCCGGGGTGGCTTCTTCCGTAGGCGCAGCAGATTCGGCGGTAGGGGCTTCGCCACCGCCAGCTACGATAGTCGCGGCCACAGAAGTGGCGATCACGTCTTCCGCGGGCAGGGTTGGTCCAGTATCTGGAGCAGGAGTGCGGGTGGGTAGATAATCACAGGCCAGCGCTGCCAGAATCAAAAGCACCAGTGCGAGAAAGATCCGTTTCTTTGGGGTCATTAAGGCCTCCGGGATAGTGCTGGAATGTTTTATTCATTCTACACCAGTTTTATAGGAAGCTAAGCGAATGCTTTGCTTCCGACCGGGATAACGAGACGGGGGACGGGCGGCCGCTGCGCGACCTGACCGGAAAAATTGTGATCCCTTCCAATTTGCTAATTGACTTACTTCTTACTATTTACTACTTACTCATTTCTTCCCCAAATAATCCATCGTTTCTACACAACTTAAAGAGATACTGATCCTGTAGAAACTAAAAGAATACCTTAGAGGAGGTAATAATGTTTTTCTACAGACACCCCGGATGGGGTATTGGATTCAGGATCTTTATGGTTATCATGCTGATTGCCGGCGGCACCTTTATGGTCCGCTCCGCATTCCAGGCTGGCGTTATGCAAGGCGCGGCGGTGGAGGGCGGTGAGATCACAGCACCCTACTTCTACCCCCACATGAAAGGCTATTCTCCTATGGGCGTGTCCTTCCTACCCATGCTAGCGATCTTTTTGGGCGGGATCCTGCTGATCAAGATGATCAGCTCGATCGTTGGCCTGGTGATGTTCAAGCGCTGGAAAACCGAAGGTGGTCCCGATTGGGATGAAATGAAAGCCTGGAAGCATCGCAATGTCCGGCACCCCCATCATTTTGGCCCCTGGCATCCAGGATCCTGGGGAGCTTACTATATGAAGGATGGACCAGGAGCAGAGGTTGATACCCCTGAAGATGGGGAAGAAAAAGACAGCTAACTTTGGAAACCAGACACGGGAGATCAGCTCCCGTGTTTTGGTTTTTAATCTCCCTGATGATAAGGGAGGTAAAGCTGTGTTATCCTACGATTAACCAAGTCGAGAACATATTAAATGAACGAAACCATCCTTATAGTAGACGACGAACCTAAAATTACCCAGCTGGCGAAAGATTATCTGGAAGATAATGGTTTTAAGGTGCTGACCAGTGGGGATGGCAATCAAGCCCTTGTTATTGCCAGGCAGGAAAGTCCGGATTTAATCGTCCTGGATCTGATGCTGCCTGGTATGGACGGCCTGGATGTCTGTCGGGCGATTCGGAAGGAATCCGATGTGCCGATCATCATGCTCACAGCCCGGGCGGAGGAGGTCGACCAGCTGATCGGCCTGGAGCTGGGTGCGGATGATTACATCACCAAACCATTTTCCCCCCGGGCTCTGGTAGCCCGGGTGCGGGCGCTATTGCGACGGGCCAGGGGAGACCTGCTCCAGGGAGAGGTTCTGCGATCTGGCAGCCTGGAACTGGATCTGAAAAGAATGCAAGTAAAACTCAGCGGGGAGATCATCCACCTCACCCGCAGTGAATATATCCTGCTGGAAGCCCTGGTAAAACACGAAGGACAGCCCCTGAGCAGAGAACAGCTGGTTGAGCATTTACACGGGGTGGTTTTTGCCGGAGTAGACCGCAGTGTGGATTCCCATATCAAAAACCTGCGCAAAAAGATCGAACCCGATCCAACAGATCCGATCTATATTCAAACAGTCTATGGTTATGGCTATAAATTCCTGGGAGACCTTGAATGAAAAAACACTCCCCCATCCAGCATCAATCCCCTTGGAAGGAATATAAGGATTGGAAAAAAAGCGGTCATGCCCCACCCTGGCAGGGCGGTTTCGAGCATTTTTCCAAAGCCCATATAGACCAGCGCCGCAAGATGGGCTGGCGTTTTGCCGGCGTCTTACTATTCCTGGGGATCCCGATTCTGATCCTGGGTGTGGTGCTGGGTCTGGTCATCGGCGGAAACCAGGAACTGCTGGGGTCGAAGGATCTAAGGCGGCTGATGTTCTGTTCCATCCCCTTACTGGTGCCGATCATTGGTATGCTGATAGGCAGCCTGGGCATGCGCCGCTGGGTGAATCCCCTGGCGGATGTGATGAGCGCGGCCGAATCCCTGTCGGAAGGTGATTTCAGCGTGCGGGTGGTAGAGAAAGGAGACCGGGAATTCCTGAAACTGGCCCAATCCTTTAATCATATGGCTGAGGAGCTGGAACACGCCCAGCTGCAGCGCCGCAATATGACCGCGGACGTTGCCCATGAATTGCGCACACCGCTGCATATTTTGCAGGGCAATCTGGAAGGCGCCCTGGATGGGGTATACGAAGCTTCCCCGGATTATTTTCGCTCCATGCTTGAAGAAACCCGTCTGTTACAGCGCCTGGTGGAAGACCTGCAGACCCTTTCGATGGCGGAATCGGGCACGCTGGATTTCCATTTCCAGAAATTATCTGTGACCGAACTGCTGGAGGATGTGATTACCAGCTTCAGCGGGAGGGCGGAAGAGGCCGGGATCCAGTTATTAAAGGAAACTTCTGAACAAAGTGAAGAACTAATCGTTGAGGGAGACTGGCACCGCCTGGACCAGGTGCTGGGCAACCTGGTGGCCAACGCCCTGCGCTACACCCCGGAAGGGGGGCAGATCAGGCTGGATGCCATCCGGGAGGGAGACTCGATGCTGGTTGCGATCAAGGATTCAGGGGAGGGCATCCCAGAAGAGGATCTGCCTTTTGTATTCGACCGCTTCTGGAAAGGCGATAAAAGCCGTTCCCGGGCCAGCGGGGGCAGCGGGTTAGGATTGGCCATTGCCCGCCAGCTGGTAACAGCCCATGGCGGGGCGATCTCAGTCGAGAGCCAGGAAGGGGAAGGCACGACCTTTACGGTCAGATTGCCGGCTGCTGGATAGACTAAACCAGGATGCATGATCCCTTCAAGGAACCCGCATCTATCTCTGATATAATAATACGGAAACGGTTTCCTCCACAGGGAACCGTTTCATTATTTTAAGTACAAACCGGAACAAAACCGGGTTTTTATCGTTAATCAGGATGAAATCCATGGATGATAACAAAGAACAGAAACTACTCAAGGGCGCGCAGCGCGGAGATAAAAAAGCCATCGCTGATCTATATGACACCCATTACCGGGCCGTCTATAACTATATC
>JAGHAU010000169.1 GCA_021161345.1 Anaerolineales bacterium
CACCGGGATGACGGATTCATTTAAACCAATACCTGCAATGCCCTCAGGCCATCCTTCCTCAGATGGAAATTCCAAATCCAGGCTGGTATTGACTACCATGCTGGCCTTGTAAAAATCACTAACCGTCATCGTAGCATACCCCTCAACTATCAACTGGAATCGCAAACATTTATCAAATACTTCACTGACTGACAGTGAGGGAAGTCCTAACATATCTGCAATACGCTCCAACCGGAATAAAACATTAAGTGCCCGCAGATCGTGATCATCTACGCAGGCGCTAATTGTCGCTATCCGAATATCCTCAAAGGCCGTTTTAATCAGTTCCCAGCCTTCTTCCTGCTCATCAGCAAAATATCCTTCCTCCTGGCCAATATTCAGGAAATCCTCCATTATCCAAACCTGTTTCTGCCAGGTCAGATACTGGTTTACGGCACCAGTAAAAACCTCAATGGACCCGGAGTTCACAGATCCGATCAACGCAGGGCGGACTTCATCAAACCACCATGTAATTAAAAGAGCAATAACGTCATTGATGGCTTCCTCCTCAGGTGACATCTCACCTTCGTCAGAGAAGGAATCCCGAAGAGCTTTGGCGGCATCCTGCGAAAAATTGTCAGTCCTTGTTTCCTCATGCCACTCTGCTAAATTTTCAATATCCACCGCTGTCCCAGAACCGTATCCATACACGCTAAAATGGGTCAGCTGGGTTTGAAAACTAACCCCCAGGTCAAGAGCAGGAATCAGGAAAAAACTCCCTCCTTCTCCGGTATATCCAAAAGGAATCGCTTCCGCGGTGTAGATTTTCTCTGTTGGAATGATAGTGAGTACAGCTGGCAGAACCAGATCCAGGCCTTCAGGGAGAAGCTCCACCGCATTGTTCAACCCGCCCGAAAGCGGAAAGTTCCCAACAGATTCAATCGGGGTAAGGGTAATGGTGGCAGGTGTGAGCAGCGCCCCAGGGGGGAGGTCCAGCTGATAGATAACACCATCCTTATCCGCAGTTTGCAGTTTGCCCCCCTCAGTTCCCACATATTGGGATGCGCTGAATTCAGCTGCCAGCTGAATTTCAAGGGGGATCTGTGTCGGCAGGGAAGGATCTTCCTGATCATCCACTCCTGTAGAATCGCTGGTTTGGTCTGTTCCGGTGATTGGATTCGAAGATACGTCTCCCGTTTCATTCCCGGTGGGACCACAGGCCGTGATTATCAAGGTCACTCCTGTAAAAAGGAGGATCAGCAGAAAAACACGTATCTTCTTTTGCATAATCGTGGGCATCGTTGTCTCCTTGAGTATGGTCCCGCAGCGGGAATGGATTTTCTCCTGCATGGCAAAACCAACCTGGTCTGTCAGTACACCATCACCTCATGGCGTACCAAGCTATAATGTAGGGGGCTGTTTGATATCATTCCTGCGGTTGAAAACACCTGGTCGGATGAGGGCAGTAATTCTGACTCATTAAATAAAATCAGGGACCATCACCAGCCTGGTAACGGCAAGGTGCTCATACTCGGATTCTAAGCGCATCTGCACGGTTAACAACATTTTCTAGTTTGTGGATTTTTCACCTTAAGAAACAAAACCTTGTTACATGTGTAGTATAGCATGACAAGAATGCTGCTGGTTTAAGGTTACAGGCTATCCAAATTCAATCCCAAAATGATAGTGAGAATAAAAAACTCTCTCCTTTGATTTTCTACCCTTCAACTCATGGTTCTTCGAGTAATTTATTGCTGGCTACTATGAAAGGTAATTCAACAGGCTATTTAAGGCGCTAATAATTATGGTAAACTTCAAGGGAGAGATTCCGAAGGAGAACCCTTTATGGCTACATCACGTGCGGAGGAAATGGTCAAGCGGCTGCGGGAAATGCATGCCGCCACCCCGGAGATCGAGGCTTCAGCCGTCGTCTCTGTGGACGGGCTGACAATCGCGTCAGCGCTGCCCACCGATGTCGAGGAAGACCGGGTCTCGGCCATGTCGGCCGCTATGCTCAGCCTGGGTGAACGCATCGCCACCGAACTCAGCCGGGGCGCCCTGGACCAGGTCTATATTCACGGGGATGACGGTTATGTGATTCTCTCTGCTATCGGAACAGAAGCCGTATTGACTGCCCTGGCCAAAGAAAAAGCCAAGCTGGGGCTGGTATTCCTGGAAATGCGCCGCGCCGCAGACGACCTCAGTAAATTTATAGACTGATGAACAAAAAAACATCTACAAAGTAACTTCGCGGGGAGGGCTGGAAAACCAGGTCCTCCCCTCTCCACTTAATTAAGGGATTTTATCCGCAAACGGGGCAAATCATGAAAACCAAATACATTTTCATAACCGGCGGTGTACTCAGTTCGGTAGGCAAAGGCGTTACAGCCGCCGCTCTGGGCCGCTTGTTAAAAGAAAGGGGCTACAGCGTGGCTATCCAGAAACTGGATCCCTACATTAACGTCGATCCCGGAACCATGAGCCCCTACCAGCACGGCGAGGTTTTTGTGCTGGACGATGGCTCCGAAACCGACCTCGACCTGGGCCATTACGAACGTTTTATCGATACCAGCCTCAACCGGGTCTGCAATGTCACCACCGGCCAGGTTTATGAAGAAGTCATCAGCCGGGAACGGCGGGGCGATTATCTGGGCGGGACAATCCAGGTCATTCCCCATATCACCAACGTTATCAAGGAACGCATTCTCCAGGTGACGGAAACCACCGGGGCCGAAATTGTGCTGTGCGAGGTAGGCGGCACAGTGGGCGACATCGAGTCCCTGCCCTTCCTGGAAGCCCTGCGCCAAATGCGGGGCGATATCGGCCGCAAAAACAGCTTTTATATCCATGTTACCTGGCTGCCTTATATCGGCGCCACTGGGGAGCTCAAGACCAAACCCACCCAGCACTCTGTCCGAGAGCTGCGCTCAATCGGCATCTCTCCCGATATGATCATGGCCCGCTCGGACCACCCGGTCCCGGAAGAGCTGCGGGGAAAGATTGCTCTATTCTGCGATGTCCACAAAGGGGCCGTGGTGCCGATGGAGACAACCGATACGCTTTACAACATCCCTCTCATGCTGGAAGAAGCCGGCGTGGGCGACTACATATACAAAAAGATCAAACTCCAGGAGCGCCAAAAACCCGATTGGGGTGCCTGGAAAAAGATGGTGGCCAGTATCCGCTGCGAGAAGGAAAAGATCAAGGTCGCCGTGGTAGGAAAATATATAGAGCTGTTGGACGCCTATATGAGCGTCCGGGAAGCACTCTGTCATGGCGGCCTGGCCAACGAAGTTGATGTTGATATCACCTGGATCCATTCTGCCAGCCTGGAAGGCGATGCCGACCTGAAGGTCCTGGAAGGTTTTGATGGCATTCTGGTCCCGGGTGGCTTCGGAAAAAGGGGCATTGAAGGCAAGATCCGGGCTATCAAATTCGCCCGTGAAAACAAGATCCCCTTCCTGGGCCTGTGCCTGGGTATGCAGCTGATGGTGGTTGAGCTGGCCCGCCATCACTTCGGAGAGAATAGCCCCAACTCAACCGAATTCAACCCGGACACTCCCCACCCGGTGATCGACCTGATGCCGGACCAGCGCGATATCATCGATAAGGGCGGCACTATGCGCCTGGGCCTGTATCCCTGCCATTTGCAGCCTGGTACCCTGGCTGCCGAAGCTTACGAGGAAAAAGTGGTCCAGGAACGCCACCGCCACCGATTTGAGTTCAGCAATGCCTACCGGGAAGAGCTGGGCAAAGCCGGCATGGTCTTCTCTGGCCTGTCCCCGGACGAGAGATTGGTAGAGATCGCCGAGCTCAAGGACCATCCCTTTATGCTGGGAACACAGTTCCATCCGGAATTCCTGTCCCGCCCCTACCGGGCTCATCCACTTTTCGCGGCTTTCATTAAAGCCTCACTGGATAACTCGAAAGATTGAAATCTGTACCAGCTTTGGTATTTATTAAACGCGCCTGATAGGCTACAATAGGCGCGGTACTACTATTTAAGAATTGGAGATAACATGTACACAAGTATAGAAAAGATCACCGGCCGGCAGGTCCTGGATTCCCGCGGCAACCCCACTGTAGAAGTGGATGTGCAGCTTATGGATGGCAGCCTGGGTCGGGCGATCGTACCCTCCGGTGCATCCACCGGCATTCATGAAGCTCTGGAACTGCGAGACGGCGACAAGAAGAAATTCCTCGGCAAAAGCGTATATGACGCTGTCAACAACGTTAACAGCAAGATCTTTGACGCTCTGGTTGGCGAAGACGCCACCCGCCAGATGGCGGTTGACGGCATCCTCCTGGAGCTGGACGGAACCCACAACAAAGCCAAACTGGGCGCCAACGCCATTCTGGGCACCAGCCTGGCAGTTGCCAAAGCGGCAGCAATTTCCCTGGAGCTGCCCCTCTACCAGTATATCGGCGGCATTTACGCCCATGTTCTGCCCTCCCCAATGATGAATATCCTCAACGGCGGCGAACATACTGATTGGCAGTCCACAGATGCCCAGGAATTTATGATTATGCCTTTAGGCGCTCCGACCTATTCCGAAGGCCTGCGCTGGGGTTCAGAGATCTACCACACCCTCAAAACAGTCCTCAAATCCCACGGCTACGCCACCCTGGTTGGTGACGAAGGCGGCTATGCCCCTGCCCTGGGATCCAATGCTGAAGCAGTTGAGATCATCCTTGAAGCAGTTGAAAAAGCTGGCTACAAACCGGGTGAGGATATCGGCATTGCCATTGATCCGGCAGCATCCGAATTCTACGAAGAGGAAACCGGCCTGTACAATCTGCGCACGGAAGGTAAAAAACTGACCAGCGCTGAGATGGTGGCCTTCTGGAAAGACTGGGTAGATAAATACCCCATTGTGTCCATTGAGGACGGCCTGGCCCAGGACGACTGGGACGGCTGGAAGTTGATGGTGGAAGAAATGGGCGACAAGATCCAGATCGTGGGCGATGACCTTTTGGTCACCAACCCCGAACGGGTCCGCAAAGGCATTAAGGAAAAAGCGGCCAATTCCTTGCTGGTGAAAGTCAACCAGATCGGCAGCCTGACCGAAACCATCGAGGCTGTGGAAGCCTGCCACCGGGCCGGCTGGACCGCAGTCACCTCCCACCGCTCCGGCGAGACCGAGGACAGCACCATCGCAGACCTGGCAGTGGCGCTCAATACCGGCCAGATCAAGACCGGCGCTCCCGCTCGCTCTGACCGGGTAGCCAAATACAACCAGCTCCTGCGCATCGAAGAGAGCCTGGGCGACATGGCAGAATATGCCGGATGGAAACCGTTTAAATAAAATAGGGACGAAGTCCTTTAAATAAGCTAAGGACCAGGTCCCTGATGAGGGATTTGGTCCTTTTATTTTGGGACACGAAGGACTTGATCCCTTTTCTTCTTAAATAAGGATGCGGAATCCTGAGAAATCAGTGATCCCGCATTTTTTTATATCAATTAATCAGATACCTTTAGGATCCCGCATCCTAAGCGAACTTTATAGCTGGTCGATCAAATCCTCATCTGACAGCTCTTCCAGCGGGACGGTCGGTTCGTCTGCCAGATCATCTTCCCAATCCTCTTCCACTTCCTGGATATCCACTGACCGGGCAGCTTCCGTAAATGTCAGGTCCTCAATGCGTTTACCCGGCTCGGGAGTTCCGCAATAAGGGCATAAACTCCAGGGCAGCTTCATTAGTTGGCCGCAAGAATGGCAGGGTTTCATGAGCTTGGTATAACAGTTGGGGCAAACCACCCAATCTTCCCTGGTATGCCGGCCGCAGCCCGGACAAGCAGAACGTTCCTCGATAGCCTGCAGCAGGGCTTCTTCCTCTAGCATTTGCTGGTATTCGTCTTCCAGGGTGCGAGACGGGCGCAGGATCAGGTAAACTACAATGCCTGGTAAAAACAATACCGCTACCACCAGCACTGCCAGGATGCGCACCAGGGGATCCTTGACCCGGTTTTTGATGTCCCGGTAGGTCCAGACCATCAAACTCAGCCACAATGCGGCCAGAAAAGCACCGCCTAAAGCAGCTGCTATCAGTAAGAAATTATTCAGGGATGAAGGGTCAAAACTCATAAACCGTCTCCTCGGCTCGATTATACCCTTTTTTCATTCCAGATAAAAACCACCCACCTCTTGTCTCCGGAGTTACTTTCATTTATAACAAAACAGGGGAGGGAGAATGTTGGAACGTTCTAATTCGTTAACATACTATCGTATGTATTTGTGGGGGATATATAGTGAAAGTGATGAAGTTCGCCCGGGGACGGGCGAACGAGCACCACAAGACTGAGCTCGAGGGGGAGCGCCAGCTCGTCCGATTACTCAGCAAGCTCCCGTCCTAACACTATGTTCCAAAAAGGAAAATCATCAGGTTCGCCCGGGGACAGGCGAACAAGCATCATTACAGAGG
>JAGHAU010000074.1 GCA_021161345.1 Anaerolineales bacterium
CTACAGGAAAACGTGGAGTCATTGTCTTCCAGGGAAGTTTCCATGGGAGGACTGCGCAGACCATGGCTATGACAACCTCGAAAAATATTTACAGTTACGATTATCAACCACTGCCATCCGGGATATATGTTGCTCCGTTCCCCTATAGTTATTATTATGGTTGGGACGATGAGGAAACGACAGAATTCAGCATCAAGCAGTTGGAAAATCTACTCCACGGGCAGGTTGATCCCAGAGAAGTGGCAGCGGTAATCATCGAGCCAGTATTGGGAGAAGGGGGATATGTCCCGGCACCGGTCCGGTTTTTGAAGGAATTGAGAAAAATAACCTCTGAACATGAGATCTTGTTAATTGTAGATGAAGTCCAATCTGGTTTTGGGCGAACGGGGAAGATGTTTGCCTTCGAGCATGCGGGTATTGAACCGGATATTATTGTTATGGCCAAAGGATTAGGCAGCGGAATGCCAATCTCCGGGATCGGAGCCAGCCAGGAGCTGATGGCAGGCTGGAAACCAGGCTCCCACGGAGGAACTTATGGTGGCGGAAGCGCTGTTGCAGCCGCAGCTGCTCTGGCAACTATAGAAGTTCTACTAGAGGAAAGACTGCTTAAAAATGCCAATGATAGGGGCGATCAACTTCTGAGATTGCTACAAGATCTACAAAGTCAATACTCGGTGATCGGAGATGTGCGCGGAATGGGTCTGATGGTAGCGACAGAGTTCACATCACAAGGAAAACCAGATCGAGAAACTGCAAAATCTATCCAGAGAGGCTGTCTGGATAGAAACCTGCTTCTGCTCACCTGCGGCACCTATGAAAATGTGATCCGATGGATACCCCCGCTGATCGTCTCGGATGAACAGATCATTGATGCTGTCTCAATATTCAAGGAAGCCATAACCGAAGTATTGAGCTGAAAAGGAAAATCGGATGAAGGTATGGAGGATAAATACCAGAACCCGGAAATTGGAAATCAGTGAATTCCCCGCCAGCTGGGAAAGACTTGGTGGGAGAGGATTGATCGCCAGGATCCTGAATGATGAGTTAAACCCAAATTGTGCTCCACTGGGACCAGAAAATAAGCTGATCTTCGCACCGGGTTTGCTGGTTGGTCATCGGCTCTCAAGTTGTGACCGAATCTCTATCGGGGGAAAAAGCCCATTAACAGGTGGTGTAAAGGAAGCCAATGCGGGTGGGAGCACAGGTTTGCACCTAACTCACATTGGTTGTTCCGCATTGATCCTTGAGGATCAGCCTATAGACTCAAACTTGACTGTTATTTACCTGTCCACTCAAGATTGCAGATTTGATGATGCTTCCAATCTGGCCGGTAAAGGGGTTTATGAATCCTCTGATATCCTTTTACAGCAGTACGGCCCTGAGGTTGCAATCGCCTTGATCGGACCGTCTGGCGAGATGCAGCTCAAGGGTGCGGGGATCCAGAATCTTGATCAGGACCTGGTGCCTTCGAGAATAGCGGCCCGGGGAGGGCTTGGAGCAGTGATGGGATCCAAGGGAATTAAAGCCCTGGTCATCGATTCCAGGGATGGTTCACCACCTGATATCGCTGATCTGGAAGGATTCCGGAAAGCCCAGAAATCCTATAACAAAGCCCTCATGGATCATCCCCAGACAAAAGTCTATGCCGATTATGGTACTGCAGCCATGGCAAGGATATGTCACAGCTTAGGCGGATTACCTACCAGGAATTTCACTGAAGGGAATTTTGAATCCCTGGAAGATATCAGCGCTGAGACCATGCGGGATCAGCTGCTGGAAAGAGGCGGGGACAGCAATACAACCCACGCTTGCATGGTCGGCTGCGTAATTCGCTGTTCCAATGTATATGCAGATGGAAATGGAAAGGAGGTTGTCTCTCCACTGGAATATGAAACGATTGGGTTGTTGGGATCTAATTTGGGGATTGGAAATCTGGAGAAGGTAGCCAAACTCAACTGGGAAGCAAATGATCTGGGATTGGATTCGATTGAACTGGGAGCAGCATTGGCTGTGGCTGCGGAAGCAGGAAAGATGGAATTTGGGAATTTTAAACAAGCCCTGGAGCTCATCGGTGAAATCAGAGCAGGCACACCTACTGGGCTGGTCATTGGGAATGGTGCGGAATCGACCGGATTAGCTTATCAGATAGAGCGTGTCCCAGTTGTGAAAGGACAGGCTATGTCAGCTTATGACCCCAGGGCTATTAAAGGGACAGGGGTAACTTACGCTACCTCTCCCCAGGGAGCAGATCATACCAGTGGATTAACCATTCGAGCCAAGATTGATCATCTGGATCCCCATATTCAGATTGACGTGTCACGAAAAGCCCAGATCAATGCAGCGGGTTATGATACTCTCGGGGTTTGTGCTTTTGCCGGATTTGGCTTCGGGTCAGCGCCAGAAACTATTTCTGCACTGCTCCAGGCGCGGTATGGATGGGACGTTCCTGGAGATGTTCTCCAGGAGCTTGGTCGGCAGACATTGATCCTGGAAAGGAAATTCAATCGGAGAGCGGGATTCAGCAAAGATGATGATCGACTGCCGGTTTGGATGACCAGGGAAGAACTTTCACCACATAATGCTGTATTTGATGTTCCAAATGCAGATCTCGATAAAGTATTTGACTGGATCGATGAGGATGATAGATGAAGGTTGAAGTACATCTTCATGCAACATTGAGGATGGTAATCAAGGAAGGAAAGGGGCAGGTCATTGTTATGGATTTGCCAGAAAATAGTACTATCGGAGATTTATTGGAATTTATGAAGATAGATCAAGATCCGGACCATATGTTGTTTGTACAGAATGGCAGAACAGCGGGTCTTGGTCAAGTGCTAGAAGATGGAGATGTTCTTAACCTGATGACCGCGGTATCCGGTGGTTAGCAATCAACTCCAATTGACTATTGACAAAGTACACCCAATAATAAGATGTTATCAAATCCTAACATAATAGACTAAAAAGGAGATAAACATGAAAGTTTTGGTACTTGGAGGAGCGGGAGCAGTCTGCAGTGAGACCACCCGCGACCTGGCTCAATTCAGTAAATTTGATGAAATAGTGGTGGCTGATTACAACCTGGAAGCTGCTAATGATCTTATCAAGGAAATTGGCGATCCTAGATTAACAGCTGTCAAGTTCGACGCAAATGATGATGACGCCATGGTGAAATTATTCCCTGGCCATGATGTTGTGATCAGCGGTTTGCCTTGTGAATATGATCTGGCGGTCACCAGGGCATGTGCAGCCACTGGCGTGAATGGATTGGATGTTGCCACTGAAGAAGACCAGTGGAGTTATGATGCTGTAGCCAA
>JAGHAU010000282.1 GCA_021161345.1 Anaerolineales bacterium
AAGTTAGTACGGTATCAACGATATGGGTCAATCTATCACAATCGTCATTGATTCCTTTTAACACATCTCGCTGCTTAAAATCCGCAGGAAGGATCTTATCCAGAAGCTGGATCCCAGATGTTATGTTATTGATCGGGTTGCGGATCTCATGGGCGAATATGGCGTTCATCTGCCCCACAAGAGCCCGGCGCTCAAGCTGCTGGGTCTGAATGCGAACCTTTTCTTCTTTACTGATATCCTGCACAAAAATCAAAATTCCCTGGATCTGATCAGATTCCGGGCTGGTAACCGGGAAAGTTTGGATCAGGGCGGGAAAAGCGCTGCCATCCCTGTGGTGGATCTCAAGCTGACCCAGATCGTGAGTGGGTATATTTTCCAGGGCGTCCTGCAGTGCGGGAGTTAATCTGTCTGTACCGATGATCACATCATCAATATGGCGGCCGACAACTTCTTGTTCTGCGTATCCCAGGATCTGTTCTGCAGATGGATTAACCTGTTGGATCAGAAGATCTGGTCCTAAATATAATATGCCCTCAGGAATATATTTATTGATCGTATCGCCAATAGCTTTCTTCAGGGTGGTTATTGTCAACCGGTCATTTAGATTTGATTTCAGGATAAAATTGTTGAAAACTCCCTCTGTAGCAGCGACCAGAAGTTTCATCCCGGCTAAGGCCACTTTTTTATCAGGTGCGGGGGACTTTTCTGATCCCATGGCGACGATCAGGCCGCTGATGGCATTGGTATCATTCAAAGGCGAGGATATTACAAACGAGGAGCCTTTCTCGGCAGCTCTTTCCATCAAGGGAGAGAGAGGGGGTTTAAAAGGCGGGGAAAAATGGCTGTCTTTATAATGCGAGAAAAAATCCGTTGTTGATATTGTCTCCGGCAAAAAACCGGAGGGATTGTCAAGCAGAACGGCTTTTAACTGAGGATGATTGGAGTCTATTTTGTATATACCAAGCGATTCTGCATCCAGAATGTCCTTGCCTACCTGGAGGATGATATCCAGTGCTTGTTCCAGGGTTGATTGGTAAAAGATTTGAACAAGAGCCAGGATGCCATCCAGCTGAAATGCCTCGTGATCTGCCAGGCTTTTATTTTTGAGATTTCTTGAAAATGGCGTGAGACGGAAGACAGAATACCGCCTGTCCTTTCCTAGTGCCTTGGCTTGTACGATAGCCTCAGTTTTTTGTTTACGGCGATTGATCAGTTCAAACCTGCATCCCTGGAGGCTGTGAAGCTCCAGATTCAAGGAGTCATCTGTGAGTATTGATTGGATGCCTGGCAGCAAAATGTCCAGACCGATTTTAAGGAGTTCTTTCCGAGTATATCCGGTTAACTCCGCCATGGCAGCGTTGGCGGCCATGATGCCCAGATCAATATTTGAGACAAGGATTGAAGGATCCGGCGATATGTCCAGTAAATGGCTTACCTCCGCAGTCAGCAAATCAATATCTTTTGGCGATCTGGATGAATTTGGTAACAAATATACCTTAAACCTTTATACTTTCTGGCGCATCCGGGAGGATAGAATCCCTTCCATCGCCCGATATTTTGCGACTGTTCTTCGGGCTATATTATACCCGGCGTTTGAAAGTTCCTCTACCAGCTCTGTGTCCGTTAGAGGTGTATTCTCGTTTTCAACCAGGCGAAGCAAAGTTGTCCGGACGGGCAAGCTGCGGTCGAAGAACCGCTTGAGAGGAATGATCTTCCTATTGGGGAGTTGAACGGATTTATCTGATACTGCCCGTGAAATCGTAGATTCATGCACGCCCAACAATTCAGACATTTCTGACTGGGTTTGAGGCTGTATCTGGGCAGGATCTCCGCTGAGAATATATCTCCGCTGTTCCTTGACCAGTTCAGTCATCAGCTGTTCCATGGTGTGGTTGCGCTGCTGAAGGCATTTGATCAAGAGGGATGCGTTTTCAATGTCCTTGGCCCAGGCTTCGGTTTTATTTTCGGGCGCCTGTTTTTGAGCCTGTTTGAATAACGGATTGACGCGCAAAGTACCTCGATAGGGGCTGATGATTTCAACCATCAAACGGTGATTAGGCGAGTTATCAACTTCCTTGAGAATGATATCCGGCTTGTGGTAGGCCTGGGTAGATGATTCACTGGGTTGTCTGTGATCCCCCCAAAATGCCCGCCCTGGATAAGGATTCAAATTAGCTTTGATGAAATCAGCGATTTCCTGGGCATGGTCCAGTGAAGTGTTGAGTTCTTTTGCCAGATTGCGATAGCTGTGTTGGGAGAGATCCTTTAGGCCGATGCGAATAGCTTCTTCTGCAAGATAGGGTACCTTAGTGTCCTCTCTCAAGAGTTCAAGCTGGATCAATAAGGCTTCTTGGGGAGAGGAAGCGCCAACGCCAGTCGGTTCAGCATGTTTGATAATATCTGCCACTCGAGTGACTCGGGAGAGGGGAACATGATAAAACTGGCTGATCTCCTCCAGGGGAGCTTCCAATAATCCGTCTTCGTTAAGGTTATTGAGTATATGAGCAGCGATCAAACGTTCATCTTCCTCGATCTCAGGAGCGATTTGCCGAAGCACATAAGAAGGAAGATCCTCGACGGCAGCCGCAAGATTATCATATGAAATTTCCTGAGGGGAGCTCAAATTCCCATTTTTGTTATATTGGGTTGGGAAGTCATCAGGAGAGGATATAAAAACGATCGGTTCATCCAGCTGAGTATCAAAGGGCTGGCTGCACATCGGGCAGGGACCGGGAGTGGATAGGATTCTACCGCAGCTGGGGCAGCGGCTGTCTTCCACTACTTCCAGGGCAGGGTTATTTGCCAGTTCAGTACGAATCTTCTGCCGGATTTCAGTAGCGGGCATTTGCAGCAGAGACATTGTCTGGGCGAGATGAGCGGTAATCTGGGGGCGAAGCTCTTGGTTTTGAACTTGGAACATATCATCCTCCTACAGAAGTATAGCGTTGTTGTCTATTTGTTGCAAGATGTATGCCATACTAGATGCAATTATTGTACCGAAGGATTTGTAGGGGAGAATTGCCTTATTGGGCGGGGCTGAGTGGTAGAATGAATTTCGGTTCTAATTATGAATCCGCTGACCATAAATAAGCTCATTATTGCGTGTAGGCATTATGTTATTTTCATATAAACCATTAAAACTTATTCTTTTAATCGCCATAATGACCATCGTGGTTGGGTTGTCTGGATGCCAAACGTTGAAAATAAGTGAGAGGGATCTTCCTATATTCAACGCTGAACGGGCTTACCGGGATGTAGAATACCAGTTAACGCTCGGCCCCCGCATTCCAGGAACCATAGGCCACGAGCAGATTCTGGATTGGATGCAGGCTGAATTGGAATCCAGTAAATGGCTGGTAGAAAGGCAAGAGTTGTTAATTAACGGGAAAAAGGTGATAAATCTTATAGCTAGCAGAGGAGCAGGAGATTATATCTTGCTGGGTGCTCATTATGATACGAGGATATTTGCTGATCATGATCCTGATCCTGCCTTGCAAAATGATCCTGTTCCGGGAGCAAATGACGGCGCTTCTGGAGTTGCAGTTCTTCTGGAACTTGCTCGAACATTACCGGAGGATCTTCCAATAGCGATAAAACTTGTATTATTTGATGCAGAAGACAATGGAGGAATCGATGATTGGGATTGGATACTGGGATCGCGTGCCTTCGTTCGAGAATTAATTGACAAACCATCAGCAGTGGTCATTGTGGATATGATCGGCGATACTGATCTGGAGGTGTATTATGAACGGAATTCTAATGTTACCCTGATGGAAGAGATCTGGCAGCAAGCCAGGAAATTGGGATATGAGAACATATTCATCCCCGAGTACAGGTACTCAATGCTTGATGACCACACTCCTTTTGTAGAAGCAGGTATACCGGCGTTGGATTTGATCGATTTTAGTTATCCCTATTGGCATACTACCAGCGACACGCTGGATAAGGTTTCACCTGATAGCCTAAAGGTCATTGGTGATACGCTGACAGCGTGGTTGTTAGAAAAAGAGTAATTGCAAGAAAGGGTATTAGAAGATAATGAGTAAAAATAATCAACCAGCAAGCTTAAGGGTGGATCGGGCCTTACTGGTAGGTGTTGAAATATCTGACAATAAAAAGATATTGTCATTGGACCACTCTTTAGCAGAATTAAAAAGACTTGCTGATACAGCAGGATTTGAAGTAGTTGGGGAAGTGACCCAGAAACTGGATCATCCCAATCCGAAAACTTTTATCGGATCAGGAAAGGTAAATGAGGTGAAATCGATCGCTGATGAATTAATGGCGGATGTGATCCTCTTTGATGATGAACTTTCCCCACGTCATCAGAGGGAACTTGAAGAGATCATTCAGAAGGATATCCGGGTTATTGACCGAACGGCACTGATCCTGGATATCTTTGCCCAACATGCCAAAACCAGAGAAGGCGCCCTACAAGTTGAGTTGGCGCAATATGAGTACAGGCTGCCGAGATTGACGCGAGCCTGGACCCACCTGGTCCGACAGGCTGGAGGAGGTGGTGGCCGGACAGGAGGCACAGCTGGCGTTGGGCTCAGGGGGCCTGGTGAGACCCAGCTTGAGGTGGACCGCCGGGATATCAGGCGCAGGATCAGCCACTTGAAAGCGGAGCTGGAAAAAGTACGGGCCCATCGGCAGCGTCACAGAACCCGAAGAAAGGAATCGCGAATTCCTGAAGTGTCCCTGGTGGGATATACCAATGCTGGGAAATCAACTTTGTTAAATCAGATTTCCGATGCAGATGTATATGTGGCGAATAAGCTGTTTGCAACTCTCGACCCTACGACCCGCCGGGTATCTTTGGCTGATGGCCAGCAGATATTGGTAACCGATACGGTAGGTTTCATCCAGAAACTACCAACGACACTGGTAGCAGCCTTCCGGGCTACTTTGGAAGAGATTGCGGAAGCTGATCTGCTTCTGCACATTGTGGATGTAACCCATCCGCATGCCCTGTCTCAGGCCGAAGCTGTTCACAAAACACTTGAGGATATCGAAGCAGATCAGATCCCATCTCTTCCCGTGTTGAACAAGATCGATCGGTTGGAAGACTCGGAACAAGCCCAGGCAGCCCTGGATACCTTTCCGGACGCTGTTGCTATTTCTGCTTTGCGGGGTGACGGGATAGACAAACTATTACTAACGGTACAGGATAAGCTGTTCGAATCCTACCAGTTCGTAATTGTAGAACTGCCGTATAGTGAGGGTAGTTTGATCTCCCTGTTCCATGAAGAAGGACAGGTTGATTCTGTCAAGAATGAATATGAGGGTGTGACGATCCAGGGCAAACTGCCCATACGCTATCTAACCAAATACAGGAAGTTCATCGTGGATGGTTTTTTGCCCTGAGCAAAGATCAAGAAACAGAGAAAATAGATTTACTTCGGCCCTGCAAGGAGCACCTCTTGCGGGGTCGTTTTTTCATACCGTTTCATATTGTTCTTGAATTGGATAACGAGATCCTGGATGGTTTTTTTATAAGCTGTTTTATCTGGCCAGGACTCAGCCGGGTTAAGGATCTCATCCGGAACCCCCGGGCAGAATTGAGGTATCTCAAATCCGAACCAGGGATCAACCTGGTAATCAACATGATCCAATTTTCCTTTCAGTACCGCAGTTAATAAAGCTCTGGAATGAACAATTTTTATCCGGGAACCAATTCCAGATGGGCCACCTACCAACCCGGTGTTCAGCAGCCAGGTTTTAACATTGTATTTGTTGATATTTTCTTTAAGTAATTCTGCGTAATAGGCGGGGTTGAAAACCATGAATGGAGCCCCGAAACATGCACTGAAAGTCAGCTCGGGAGCTTCCCCGACACCAGCTTCCGTACCACCAACTTTGGAGGTGTATCCAGATATAAAATGATACAGGGCCTGATTCTCAGAAAGACGGGCGATCGGGGGTAATACACCATTTGCGTCAAAGGTCAGGAAAATAATATTATCCGGATGGCCTCCCCGTTTTGAAGGCAGCGCATACGGGATGCAGGTGAGTGGATAAGAAGCACGGGTATTTTTTGTAATGGAATCGTCAAAAAGGTCAGCTTCTCTGGTTTCGGGATCCAGGATCACATTTTCTAGAATGGTTCCATATTTCCTGGTGCATGCGAAGATATCTGGCTCAGCTGTGCTGGAGAGGTCGATCACCTTGGCATAGGATCCATCCTCAAAATTAAAAATCCCTTCTTCGTCCCAGCCATGTTCGTCATCGCCAATCAGGTGTCGCTCAGGATCGGCTGAGAGTGTAGTCTTTCCTGTGCCTGATAAACCAAAGAATAGGGCTGAGTCACCCTCATTGCCAACATTGGCCGAACAATGCATGGTCAGGATTTTCTTTTTGGGTAGATAATAATTGATTGCGGTGAAGATCGATTTTTTGATTTCACCGCCGTATCCCGTACTTCCGATCAGGACCAGCCGTTTGGAAAAGTCCATCAGGATCAAGGTTTCGGAGTTAAGTTTTTCCAACTCTGGAATGCCCTTAAAATCAGGCAAGGAAATAACGGTAAATTCAGGATGGAAGTTATTTCCAAATATCGCTGATTCATCGGTGATAAACATATTCTTGGTAAAAAGTCCCTGCCAGGCCCAAGTAGTGATCACCCGGATGGGTAGCTGGTGATCCGGGCTGGCCCCAGCTATGCCATCTTGAATGAAAAGATCTTTATCCTTAATATATTCCTTCATCCTGGCAAATACCTTATTAAAGGCCGCTTCACTGTAGGGGAGGTTATATTCTCCCCAGGATATATCCGCTTCAGATCCTGGTTCGCGGACAATGAATTTGTCATTAGCCGATCGGGCTGTTCGCTCTCCGGATCTGACTACCAGGGCATCGTGTTTACTTTTTATGCCTTCGTCCCGGTATAAGGCTTCCTGATAATACTGATCTCTGTCCAAGTTCCAGTAGGCTTTCCTATAGCCCGCTAATCCCAGGTACTCTAGTCCAAATTGACTCAGTTTATCCTCAGCTTTGTTCTCAGCGGGTGTTGGATGTATTTTTTCCATTTTATTTTGATAACTCCCAATCGCGAACCATTTTTTGTCCACCTATGATGATCTCTGGAGACGATTCCGGATCGATCACCCAACGTATGCGAGCTGCGCTTTTTATGATCTCATCTGTGGAACATGTGAAACTCAATCTCAAGAATCCTTCCTGTCCAAATGCTATACCAGGTACGGTTGCCAGGAAGGCTTTTTCGAGCAGAAGCCGGGCTAATTCCTGGGAATTGTGATGGATCGAACGAAAATCAGGGAAGCAATAGAACGTTCCTCCGGGTTCGTTCACTTTCACACCTTTAATCTTTTTAAGTTCACCAACCAGGATATCTCGGTTGGTTCTAATAAATTTCTTAAGATCTGATAAGGTATCACCACCCTGGGTCAGAGCGCCCACCGCAGCCTCCTGCAACAGGGACGAAGCGCCGGACGTGGAGTGGCTCTGGATCTTGTTCATGGCTTGTATGACCGTTTCAGGGCCAATCGCCCAGCCAATCCGAAAACCAGTCATGCCGAAGGTTTTGGAAATTCCATTAATGATGACCAGATGTGATTTATCAAACTTCTTGGATGTAAAAACATAACCCGGGACCCATTGAGCCGGTTCAAAGAGCAACTGGTGATAGATATCATCCATGATCAGGAAGATATCCTTGGATTCACATAGATCAACAAGGGCAGCAACTAGTTCTGGTGGATATACAGCGCCTGTGGGATTATTAGGAGTATTTAAAAGAATTGCTTGAGTTTTCTCTGTCAGGGCACCTTTGATTGTTTCCATGTCCGGGATGAACTCATCATTAGTTCCTACAAAAACAGGTATTCCCCGCGCCAACTTAACCATCTCCGGGTAGCTGACCCAATATGGTGAAAAAAGAATGACTTCATCCCCCGGGTTCAGCAGAACCTGGAGCAAATTGTAAATTGCTTGTTTGGCGCCAACTGTGACTGTTATATTCTTCAATCCTGGTTTGCGGCCGTAATGATCCCTGGTATAGTCCTGGATAGCCAATTTCAGTGATTGAGTGCCACTGGTTGGGCTGTATTTTACCTGCCTTGAATCAAGAAATTCACTGGTGATTCTTAGAACACTTTCCGGGAAATCGTTCAAGGGTTCACCAATGCCCAGGTTGATAACATCAGCACCGCCTTCCTTGAGCTGATTAGCGATATCATTTAAAGCCAATGTAGGGGAACTTTGGATCTGGGATATCAAATGACTGAGATTATACATTTTGATGTAAGCCTTTTCGCTTCTGAAACTGAAAGTTCGTTATTTAGTGAGAGTTACTTTTGTTAAACCTCGGGGAGTGTCTGGATCAATCCCTTTGATCAAGGTTAAATGATAACTGAATAGTTGGGCAGGAATAATGGTGACTAGAGGTGATAACCACTCCGGGATACCTTCTGGCAGCGGCAGGGGGCAATCTGCGATTTGCAGCAGGTCCTGATTTTCAGAGATGATAAGAAGATCCGCTCGATGGATTTCTTTGAGTTTCTTTAATAAGGCAGCCATATCTTCTAATACATCACCTTGTGGGGCAACCGCGAAAACTGGAAATCCGTTAGAAACCAGGGCTATCGGCCCGTGAAGGAAATCAGCCGATGAATATGGCTGAGCTACGACATAAGTCAGTTCCTTAAGTTTCAAGGACCACTCAAACGCGGTTGAGTAATTGAACCCTCTTCCCAGAACAACACATTGATTCATATAGCGATAACGTAAAGCGTAGGTCTGGATCTGATTTTCTTGTTCAAATAATGCTGCTAAGAAATTGGGTATCTCGGTAAGCTGTTTCCATGGTTTGGGATCCCCTGTCCAGGCTGCGGATAACATTGCAATCGCTCCCAGCTGAGAGGTATATGATTTGGTCGCTGCGACGGATAACTCAGGTCCTGCCTGGATGTCGATCACATAATTCGCTTCAAGTCCCAGCGGAGAATTGGGGCAATTGGTAATTGCGAGAGTGCTGCATCCCTGGTGGTTGGCTTCTGTAAGTACAGCCAGAATATCAGGTGACTCACCGGATTGGCTGATGCCAACAACCAGGTTATCACCCAGAAGGGGAGGATTTTGATAGACGCTGAAGAGGGAAGGGGCAGCCAGGGCAACCGGAATTTGATTATTATAGCCCCAGACATATTTTGCGTAGCGTGCCGCATTATCTGATGTACCCCGGGCTGCAATAAATATCCCCGAGGGCTTTCCGATCGAGTCGGCAATGGATTGAATTGGATCAGCCTGATTATTGAGCAGGTTAGTGATACTATCCTGCTGTTCAAGTATTTCATCTCGAAGGGCCATGATTAGTTTTCCCGGATGATATTTGCTCCCAATGAGCGAAGTTTTTCATCAATCCTCTCATAACCACGGTCAATTTGAGCCACATTCCTGATGACAGACTCACCTTTCGCAGCCAGGGCAGCCAGGACAAGTGCCAGGCCGGCACGGATGTCTGGACTATCAACATTGCCAGAGAAAAGTTCAGAAGGTCCATTTACGATACACCGGTGGGGATCGCAGAGAACTATTTGTGCTCCCATGCTGGTTAATTTATCAGTGAAATACATCCTGCCCTCATACATCCAATCATGGAAAAGCACATTGCCGGAGGATTGGGTTCCAACCACGATGGCAATGCTCATCAGGTCGGACGGGAATGATGGCCAAGGCATTACTGATATCTCAGGTATGGCTCCCCGGAAATCCGGTATGATGACTTTTTTTTGTTCTGATGGAACAAAAAGATCTTCACCCCTTACTTCCCAGCTAACACCCAGTCGCTGAAAAACCTGGGAAATCATGCCCAGATATTCCGGACCAGCCTGGCGGATGGTGATCTCTCCCCCTGTTACAACCGCTGCTCCAACATAACTGATAACTTCAAGGTAATCCGGTCCAACTGTAAATTCGCCTCCGTCAAGTTTTGAAACACCCTGGATGTGGAGGGTATTGGAACCCAGTTGGGTAATTTTTGCCCCCAGGATATTCAGGAACTGGCATACTTCCTGGACATGAGGTTCAGAAGCAGCATTACGGATTATGGTTTCACCTTCTGCTAAAACTGCAGCCATAACTGCATTTTCTGTAGCAGTTACACTGGCTTCATCAAGAAGGATCTCAGTTCCAACCAATTTATTGGTTGTGAACTCGAAGACCTTTTTTTCTTTTTTGTAGGTTGTTTTAATTCCCAGTGCTTCCAGGGCCAATATATGTGTGTCCAATCGGCGCCGCCCAATCACATCCCCGCCTGGAGGTGGAAGCTGGAGTTCTCCGGTTCGGGCAATGACAGGTCCTGCCAGCAGGATCGATGCCCGAATTTTTGTACATAGATCCCGGTCCAGGTTGGAGCAGTGGATTGTTCTGGCGTTGATTTTCCAGGAATGATTGCCAAGGTAAGTTAACACAACCCCGATACTCTCAAGGAGATCGCGCATAGCCTTGACGTCATTGATTTCTGGTAGATTGTGCAGTATTACCGGTTCAGTGGTCAGGATGCAGGCTGCCAAAAGGGGTAGGGCAGCATTTTTATTTCCTGAGGGTGTGATCTCTCCCTGAAGGGGAATACCGCCCTGGATGATAAATTTATCCATGATTATTCCTTTTACTGCTTATGAGATCGACCTTAGTTTTACCATAATTTTCTAGACCAGGAAGATCGAATATTATTAATCCCAGGACAGGATGACAGGGTCGTCTTTTTCTAGTCCCAGGAGAGAATTGGCAGAAGATTGGTCGGCTGCGATTTCCAACAGCCCTGTACTGCCAATCAAACCTGCGCACGAATCCGGATTGATTGAACTAAATGTCTGAACAAAAGGAAGTTGTTGGTCATTAACCTTAATTCGCAATTGGGAAGCGTTGTTAATAATTATTTCACTACCATCAATCCACGATCTAAATTGCAGATTGTTGTTTTTGTACTCGAACGCTCCCAGCGAAGTGAATAGATTGCCAAAATGATCCCGGGAAATGATCTCTCCCTTCAATGATTTTTCATTAATAATGAGGGCTGGTTGAGGAAGTTTATTAAGATTATTTAGACGTGATCCGAACTGGTCGCCAGTGACAGACCCGGCCGCGTAAGCAGCTGCCGGCGCGAAAATGTCCCGACCATGGAAAGTTTTTGATGAGTTTGACCTCTGAAAATCCGGATTAGATAGTTCCCAGCAGGAGAAATCCGAGTTGTAGAGTATATAACTGAAAAGGCCATTATCAGGTCCAATAAAGATTTGGTCCCTGGATTTCAGATAAACAGCCTTCCTTCCAGTACCGACACCCGGATCGACAACGCATAAGAATATAGTTCCTTTGGGAAAATCGCGGGAGGCTTGCCAGAGGACAAAGGCCCCGCGCTGAATATCTCCAAGTGGAATTTGATGTGTGATATCTATCAAGGGGATTTCCGGAGTGATACTGGTTATGATTCCCTTCATGATACTGACATAAGGATCATCCAGTCCAAAATCCGTGATCATTGCAATACAGGTAGGTTTCATGGATCCATCCAATAAGGGCGTAATCTGTCTTCATAAATTATAATACGTGCATGTTGACTTTAATCCTGGCAATCGTCCTCGGCCTGATCGGATCCATGATAGTTAATTATCTCAGCGACATCCTGCCTTTCACCCGTAAACTGGGCTGGCCGTTGTGTCAAAATTGTCAGTCTCGTTTACCTCTCAGGTTCTATCTATTTAATAGTCCTTGTGATGATTGCGGCGCAAAACCATCCATCAGGCATTGGGCGGTATTCATTCTTGGACCAGTCCTTGCTGTATTGATGCATCAATATCCGATATCAAATCTGGGTTTATGGGGTGGGATTTTATGGATGGTCTTCTTCGGACTTGTTGTTGTGATCGACCTTGAACATCGTCTTATCCTTCATCCGGTAAGTATAGCGGGGGCTGGACTAGGTTTCGTTTTCGGCAGTGTCAATCACGGTGTCTTCTATAC
>JAGHAU010000287.1 GCA_021161345.1 Anaerolineales bacterium
TTATTTCCTTCCTTTCCGATTACGCCCTGCCGCTGGTGGGTTTGTTCTTCCTGGTGGGTGGGGTGGGAGCTGGTTTGATTTCCAGCGAGAACAAGAAGGATGTCTGGAAAGCCCTGGTGGAAGGGATGGGTGGGATCGCTCCCGGCATTCTCCTGATCCTGATGGCGGTGAGCATCAAGCATATTGTGGTATCGGGCGGGATCATGGATACCATCCTGTTCCAGGCCTCCCAGCTCTTCCAGGGAGCCAACCCCTTCGTATCTTCAGTATTGATCTACCTGCTGGCTCTGCTGATCGAATTCTTTGTCGCTTCCGGTTCAGCCAAAGCTTTTTTGATGATGCCCATCCTGCTGCCTCTGGCCGACCTGGTAGGGGTTACACGCCAGATCACGGTTACAGCCTATTGTTTTGGGGACGGCTTTCGAATATGATCTATCCGACCAACCCGGTGTTGTTGATCGTGCTGGGATTGACCGTGGTGGGTTATCCCAAGTGGCTGCGCTGGATCCTGCCTCTGTGGGGAATGATCGTATTGATCACCCTGGCTTTCCTGGCACTGGGTGTGGCTATAGGTTATGGGCCTTTTTAGAAGGAAATTATCACTGGACAAATAAGATGAACACTGCAAATTCAATTTACTTCCCAACTTCATACCAGGAATCCAGGATATATTTTCGAGCCCAGCTGGAGAAAGTAAAAAAGGTTTGGCCCTCAGCGACCCTCGATAAATACTTAATTTCGAACGGTGAAGATCTTACAATCGACTGGATCACTGCCCAACCGATCAGACAAAATAAAAAACTGATCCTGATAACGACCGGACTGCACGGCGTAGAGGGGTTTGTAGGCGCTGCTATGCTGGATTTATTCATCAAGGAATATATTTCATTGCTGGATCCTCAAGTAACAGGAATCCAGCTAGTTCATGGCATCAATCCCTGGGGTATGGCAAACAAACGGCGGGTCAATAAGAATAATGTGGACCTGAACCGCAATTTTATGGAAAGGCAGGAAATTTTCCTGGATGAATTCAACCCTGATTATATAAATCTTGATGGGATTCTTAACCCTGTCCATCCCTTAAAAGCTCTCTGGATTGAAGAAATTGGGTTCTTAAAGAATGTGATTGTCAACCTGTCCCGATATGGCGTTCGAAGTATGAGGGGGGCAGTTATGTTAGGCCAGCAAAGCAACCCGGCCGGTTTGTATTTTTCTGGAAGAGAATTCCAACCAGAAACAATTTTCCTGAAAAAATTAATTATCCAGGGTTTATCGTCTTATGGTTCTGTCCTGCATATTGATATGCATACAGGTTATGGGCCCAGTTCTCAGATGACGATAGTAAATTCTCCAGCAGAACCAATGAAATCAGATCAACTTATAAACGATTTCCAATACCCCCGTATCTTACAGGCTGATCCGGAACAGTTTTACCGCATGCAGGGCGATTTGGTGGATTGGGTCTATCGATTGAAAGAAGTTGATTATCCAAAAGTTAATCATTTTGGAATGGCTTTTGAGTTTGGGACCTACGGTGAAGGCATCCTGAAAGAGATCAAGAGCCTGAGAACGATGATCTACGAAAATCAGACTGCCCAGCATGGTTCGTCATCCGCGAAGTTGGATGCCTATATGCGGAAAGAGTTCCTGGAAATGTATTTTCCTTACTCAAGCAGATGGCGGGAGAAAGCGATCTTGGATTGCCGGCAGGCATTTTCAGGAGTGTTATCAGCTGAAGGTTATATTTATCGGGCACTTAAATAAACGATCTGCCAGATAGAAACCTGATTGGTCTTATGATGGTTCTTATTGTAGATCTGATATGGATCGTGTTGTTATCTGATCCCCTGATTGCTGAACCATTTCAGACAATCCCGGACAGTTTCCTCAAGGAATCTCGATTTTAGATCCAATTCTTTCTGAGCCTTTTCGACATTGTATCCCTGCCAGTCTTTGTAAGCCCTGACATGATCATGAGCAAAAGGAATAAAAGGCAGTGCATCTCCGGCTTTGATATAAAAATCCATCAACCAGGTTGGAAGTGTTAGAAGGGGAGGTTTGACATCTGCAATTTCTGCGATAATTGCAGCGGCCTCCTCGATCCGATAGTTGCTCCCGCCCAGGATATAACGCTGGCCCCTTTTTCCAATCCTGGCGGCATTGATGTGGGCTTCAGCGGCATCGCGCACGTCTACAATATTCAATGTTCCTGGTGGAATGGCCTTGGCTTTGTTTTGGGCAAACATCAAAAGGATCTCGCCTGTGCTAAGATGAACATCCCCCGGGCCCAGGACAAGGGTAGGATTGAGGATCACGATATCATATCCGACGCCTGAAGCCTCCAGTGCTAAATTCTCCATGGCAGCTTTCATTTCATGGTAGGCATTATCCGGCAGGGAGCCCGGGATGTAAAAATCCCGTTCATCTGCCAAGCGAGTCTCGTTTTCTGGGGGTGAACCGATGGTTGTTAAACTGCTGGTATAGATCAATCGTTTGATCTTGGCTTCTCGAGTAGCCCGGATCACGTTTTTCATTTGATCTATCGAAGATTGAACACGTTCTTGAACGAGAGCTGGATCACAGACTCCCGGATAACTGGCGGCTGCATGGAATACATAATCCATGCCGGACATCGCCCGTAAAAGAGAGGGATAATCTTCCAGGCTGCCGTCAAACCATTTGATTTCCTGGTTCTGGAGGTGGCCAACACTGTCCGGGTTTCTCCGGAAGCCATGCACTCTCCAGCCAACAGCCTGAGCTTTTTTGGCAATATGACCACCAATAAAACCTGTCGCGCCGAGGACCAGGATATCGAACATAGATCAAGTTCCTTTTTTTCGTTTAATTGGACTAGATCGGATAAGTTCTATTTCATCGGGATAATCCAGCAGATCAGCAGCTTCATCAACTGTCAGCCAACGGACCTCATCTACTTCGCCGTTCATCTTTTCGATATTTTCGGATTTGGCATCCATATGCCAGAAGAGGACGATTTTGGGTTTTCCATCCAGTAGATAAGAGATACTTCCGGCATATTTCTTAATTTTCCCAATGTGTCCAGTTTCTTCAAGGACTTCGCGTTGGGCAGCCTTTATCCAGCTCTCACCAGGATCTACTTTACCTTTGGGGAGAGACCAGTCATTATGTTTATGGCGGTGGACAACAGCAAGTTTCTTTTCGCTGCCGTCTTTTTTCCAAATTATTCCCCCGGCAGCCTGGATAACAGATTTATTTTTTTTCGCCAAATTATAACTCCGGTTTAAGTCTGAGCATAAACGAGGTTAATTTTATCACACGCAATAAAGGCCAATAAGAAGAGAAGATTGTCTTAATACTTTCCAAGAACTATTAGATTTTTACATCCAGGGCTGCGATGATTCTTGTTCCCGCTGGATGATCACTTTCTTTTCAATGTGGGAGTAATAACGTCGAATGGCTCTTAGTGATATTTGATAATCAGCTGCAGAGCTCCAATCCAGAATTTGACCCAGTTCTTCCAATCCCTTTTGCATGCCAAGCCCCGTAGGGATACCGAAACGGTAGGTGAGCAGATAGGGATTTTCATCCTTAAGATACGCCAGGATAGAATCTAGAGCGACGATCAACTGATCCAGTGGAGGATCCGATCCGATCTCCATCAAGGGGAGCACGGGGAGCTCCAGGTTGACGAGAAAGATATCGAGAATGGGGGGCAGAAGAAAGAATCTGCCCAATTCAGCTTTGTATTTGGGGTGTAGGTCATCGGGGAGGTCCAACTGATTTCCGGCGGAACCTATCAGTGAGATCTCAAAATCATAAATTTCGTCGGAGATGTCCTCCTGGGGAGAAGCGTCTTCTGTGGGTACGAGCCGGTAAACCTTCTCCATGACCTGAGCGGCATGATTCTGGAAATAGATCTTCTTGGCCATTCCTTCGGGAATTGAAGCTGGCGGCAGTACCTTGCCGACATACATTTTCAAATAGGGACGTTTAAAATTCAAACCCGCCCCCATCGCCCCGCCAGTGTCATTAAAACCAACTGGCAGGATCGGCGCACCTGAGCGATAACTCAGCCATGATATGCCTGGCAGGGCGCGCTGCTTGCCTACTTCCCAAACACCGCCTTCCGGAAATAAACCAACCATGCCATCCTGACCAAGGACATCCAGAGCTTGTTGCAGTGCAGCCCGATCATATGATCCCCGCTTTACCGGGATTGAACCATAGATGGTGTTGATGATCTCGGTGATCTTCTCTGCAGGCATATCAGCGGCGCTCAGCATTTCGATCTGGCGGGGAGCATAAGCATTTAGGAGGATTACTTCCATGGCGCCGGTGTGATTGCCAATAACTAAAAGGGGACCATTCTTGGGAAAATTTTCTAAACCGAAAACTTCAATCCGGAACATAATCTTCAGTACGGCCCTGAAAATCCACTTGATTAATGGGCGCATGATTCTTCTTCGGGGATATTTCATCATAATTTTAGCTTTCAACATTTTTAGTGTTGAATCCACAAAGGATCAGTATGTTTTATTAAGGGCAAATATCAACTGCGGGGCACATCTGAAAGTTTCGCGGCCGCTTCCTCGTCAAGGTACCAGAACAGGTTCCCTTGATCCGGGGAGATCAACTGGGATGGATATCGATGGGGAAGAGCAGGTCCTTCAAGAACCAACTTTAACGTATTCGCTTTTGAATGGCCGCTCACAAGGAAATATATGTTCTGGGCTGCGTTGATCAGGCGGGGAGTGAAAGTGATCCGCCAGGATTCCAATTTAGGCACCCAATTAGGGGCCACCAGGCGATTTTGATCACTTACATCACCGTTTACCAGTTCAGTTTCAGGGAAGAGTGATGCAGTATGCCCATCGTTTCCCATACCAAGCAGGATCAGATCAAAAGAGGGAAGGTTTTGTTGGAAAATGGCCTGGATCTCTTCCTGGTAGTGCCGGGCAGCATCAGCGGGGGGTAATTCTGCTTTTATACGGTGGATGTTCTCTTTCTGGATCGTTCTGGGTATTAGGAGTGATAGATTGGCCTGATTGAAATTGCTCTCTGGATGATCGGGAGGAACGGAGCGTTCATCACCCCAGAAGAAATGGACCTTGCTCCAATTCAAATCATCTGCCTTTTTACCTGCCAAATATTCATAAAGGGGGGTGGGAGTGCTTCCACCAGCCAGGGCTACATTAAATTGCCCTCGCTCATCGATCGCTGCCGATCCAGTTGATATGAAATGGCCAGCTGCAGAGCGGATCATTTCTTCTTTAGAATGATAGACCAGAAATTTTTTCATTTAGGTAAAATAGAAGTTAACGAATAATGAATATAAGTATACCTGATGGATAATATTTTCTCAGTCCAACTGAAAATCAGGCTTGTTTTGCCTGTGATATACTTGCAAAAGATGAGTAACCTATTAGGGTTGATGGTGTTATGAGTAGTAGTACTGTTTCTGATCAAGAGCTTTTATCTGAAAGTGAACTGATTTCCCTGGCTTGTGCCGGGGATGCAGATGCTTTTGGAACTCTTTACGAAAAGTATATTGATCAGATTTATAACTATATCTATTTTAGAACCAGCAATGTCAAAGATGCGGAGGATATTTGCTCCAGGGTATTTATGAGAGCGCTGCGTCACATTGAAAGGTATGAAGATCGGGGTTACCCATTTTCAGCCTGGCTGTATCGAATTGCCCATAACCTGGTTGTTAATTGGTACAGGGATAGAGAACGGTCGGATGAGATCTCTCTGGAAGATCAGTACCCTCCACCAAAAATGGATGGAGATGTCGAGGACAGGATAGAGAAGGAAAACGAAACGGAAATGCTGCTGGCTGTCATACAAGAACTGCCAGATGATCGAAAAGAGCTATTGATACTGAAGCACGTGGAAGGAATGACAAATACTGAGATCGGTCAAATCATGGACAGGACAGAAGGAGCTGTAAAAGCCCTTTATCACAGAACCCTGGAATCACTCAGGGATGATTATGAAATTTGAGAGAAACCTATGCTGAGAATTGTGATGGATAGCGCCGGTGATCTGCCGGTAGAATGGATTAGCAAGTACGAGATCGACGTGATCCCGATCAACGTCCATATGGGAAATGAGGTTTTCCTGGAAGATGTTGACCTGTCCATTGATCAGTTTTACAGTTGGGTCAAGAAAACGGGAAAAGTACCGAAAACCTCCCAGCCATCTCCCCAGCAGTACATTAACTTCTACCGGGAGATAGCCCGACCAGGAGATGTGATCTTGTCGATCCATCTGACCAGCAAGTTGTCTGGAACTTATGAATCGGCAGTGCTGGCAGCTAGGGAATTAAAAGATGAAGCTTTTAAGATCCTCCCCTTTGATACACTGGCAGGGACTGGCATCCAGGGTTATATGTGTCGGGAAGCTCGGGAAATGGACCGCCAGGGAGCGTCTGTGGAACAGATCCTCGAGCGGATGGGCCAGATAAGAGATAATACCCAGGTGATCTTTACCGTTGATTCCCTGGCGTTTGCCCAGAAAAGCGGCAGGGTCCAAATGATCGAGTCAATTTTGGCATCGATCCTGAAGATCAAACCGATCATAACTTTGAAAGAAGGAACGCTGGCAGTCGCGGATAAAGTACGGACAAGGAAGGCTTCCCTGGAATTCATCATCCAGGAAATGTCACAGAGAATGGGTAAGAAGCTGATCAATGCAGCCATCATTCATGCTGATGATCTGGCTACGGCGCTTGAAATATCTGAGAAAGTAGAGAAATTAATGAATGTAAAGAATTTGTTTATAGAAGATTTATCAGTAGCGATAGCAACCCACCTGGGGCCAGGAACGGTCGGGATAGTTGCCTATCCAGTTGAATAAGGTTTGAATTGAGAATGGAGAAAGGTATGAAGATGACGAA
>JAGHAU010000221.1 GCA_021161345.1 Anaerolineales bacterium
ATCCAATCCTCACTAACGGCGGATTGGGTGTAAAAGTCGCCCGCGAACTAGAAGGTCTAATCAACCTGAATGCCCATCCCGAGCTGACAATCGCCGAGGCCAATGCCGGGGGGCTGCGCTTGATGGAAGCCCTGTTGGGTTATGATCGGGTGATCCTGATCGATGCCTTTTATCTTCATCCTGAGACAAACACTCCAGGAAATATCCACCACTTAAACCTGGATGATCTGCGGTCGATATCGCCTACTCAGCACAGCACATCTGCCCGCGATACTTCATTGATCACAGCTCTTGATGCTGCCTAAAAAATGGGCTATCACTTACCCGGAGAATTCAGCATTTATGCAGTTGAGGTTGAAAACATCTCGAATTCAGTGAAACCCCCACACCCGCAGTCGCAAAAGCGATCCCTGTTGTTGTACCCAGATTCTCGAGGAATTTTCTTTTTCAACACGCTGATAACCATGAATTATTGATCTCCTTGTGAAGAATGACACCTGCAACGCTGTGCGGATTATGTTATATTTTTATCATCTGTGGATGGTTCCATTTTGATCGGGGAATACAATTCTAAACAAGGTTTCCTTAGATCATCAATCCAGACACTGCTCAACCAAAGGTACCTACTGAATGGATAACATCAAACTCTTTCCTGATTGAAATTTTAATAGTTGCGGTTTAAGTCTCACTGTAGTCAGCGCAGACGAGGTTTTTTATATGAAAACTATTTACCGTACAATCCTGATTGCGGCTCTCAGCTTGATCTTGGTGCTGGCAGCAGCTGCAGGCGTTCACGCCATCACAGCTAACCAACCCTCCCCCGGTGAGAGCATTGAATACTCAGGTGAGGTTCCCCTGGAGCCCGAGAAGGATACCTGCATTCAATGCCATGTTGACGAGCAATTCACTAACATCTGGACCCCGTTGGGCCGCTTGGTCCTCTTTGGCGCAGCCGGCTTGATCCTGCTTTTTGGGGTTGCCCGCAGCGCCAGTGTCTGGCGCTCAAGATCTGAGTGGGTTCCGATTCCAACCAGGATCCTCGCCTGGATTGACGAGCGTTATCAGCTATCTGAATTCATGAAACCGATCCTGGCTAAACCAGTACCTGATTGGCAGCGCCGTTGGTGGTACTGCCTGGGAGGAATAACTTTCTTCCTGTTCCTCGTCCAGGGAATAACTGGCATCATGCTGGCCTTCTATTACAAACCAACTCCAACGGAAGCGTATGCCAGCATCCAATTCATAGAAAATGAAGTGCTGCTCGGATCAGCATTCCGTATGATCCACCATTGGTCTGCCAACGGCATGATCGTCATGGCTTTGGCCCACATGCTGAGGGTTTTCATCATGGGAGCATACAAATCTCCCAGGGAGCTGAATTGGGTTTCTGGGGTAACACTGGGGGTAATGACCCTGGCTTTCGGATTCACAGGTTATCTGCTGCCCTGGGATCAAAGAGCCTACTGGGCCACAACAGTCGGTACGGAAATCGGAGGAAGTATTCCGATCATCGGAGACCTGGCCCTGGTATTTCTCAGAGGTGGATGGAGCGTCACAAGTCTTACATTAAGTCGATTCTTCGCGGCCCATGTCCTGATCCTGCCCCTGATTACGGTTGCATCTATGGGACTTCATTTCATCATGATCCGGAAACAAGGAGTGATGAAACCTCTTTAATAACTGCTTAGTGTCAGGAAACTTGAATAAACGGGAGTATGCTGATGTCTGAAAACGATCAAGAGAAGGAAGTTCCATTTTATCCGGATCATGTAGCCTTAGAAGCCAAAGTTGCCCTGGGTGTGGTCATTCTGGTTGTGATAATCGGCGTGATCGGTTTATTCGCCCCTGTCGGACTAGGAGCGCCTGCAGATGCAATGGACACTCCTCTTCATGTCAAACCCGAATGGTATTTTCTCGCCTTATATCAACTCCTTCGTTACATTCCGAAAACCATTGGAGCGACATCACCGGTTCTGGCAGTCGTTCTGCTCCTGATATGGCCTTTCCTGGATCGTAAACCAGATACATCCAAAAAAACAACTAAGATACGGTTCTGGCTATCCTTTGCTGCAGTCCTTGTTATCATTGCCCTGACTATTTGGGGGGAGGTGAGCTAAATGAGTGAGATCTCGCGCCGTGACTTTATTAATTTGATAAAGAAGGGATTGGCAGCTACTGGTTTTACTGCTTTGCTGGCACCCTTTATTGCTTATCTCTATCCCCCCAGCCTCGAAGAAACCCCACCAGATCCTATAAGAGTCGGCACAGTGGATGATATCCCACCAGGAGAAAGCTTAACAATTCCTTTTGGACGCTACCCGGCTCTTGTAATCAATACAGACCAGGGTTTCCGGGCCTATTCGGCAGTTTGCACTCATTTTGCCTGTATTTGCAAATGGGATGTTGCTGACCAGGTAATTCACTGCCCCTGCCATGAGGGTTTCTTTGAACCCTACGAGGGTGAAGTTATCTCAGGCCCGCCACCATCACCCCTGGGAAAGATTCCCCTAAAGATCACAAATGGCGAGATTTTCATCGGAGGATCCGTATGACATCAACAGAACAACGGATTTCAAAACCCTGGTCTCGCCTCGGTAATGTGGTCATCTATGCCCTGGGTCAATTACGCACAGTAATGAAAATCTACCCTGGCATAATGCACTTATTAATATTCTGGGGCGTTATCATTCAGGTGATTGGAACTGCCATAAAGATCATGCAGATGGGGCTATTTGTACCCTTTACCTGGCCCCTTTTCTCAGGTCCGGGATACATCATCTACGAATTGATCATGGATCTCGCGGGAGTTGCTATCCTGCTTGGTGTTGTTATGGCCATGATCAGACGATTTATCATTCGTCCCGATTACATGGAAAACTCATGGGATGATCTTTATGCCCTGATCCTGTTGGCGTGCATCCCTCTGGTAGGTTTCTTCACAGAAGGGCTTAGAATTCTCGTCTGGGCTCCCGCCTGGGCTAACTGGGCTCCTATTGGCAATTGGGTAGCGTTGCTATTGAGAAAAATGGCCCTTTCCCCTTCGGCGGCAAATGCAATCCATTCCTATATTTTCATCCTGCATGTAGGATTGGGATTACTGCTCGCTGCCAGTATTCCTTTCACCAAATTGCGCCATATGATCTTCACACCAATCCATATATTTATGAAATCTGACAGGCCTTCAGGTGAGCTGGAAACCATCCCAGACATCATGGATGTAGAAGTGCTGGGAACTTCGACCATAAATGAGTTTTCCTCAGTTAATTTGCTTGCCTTTGATTCCTGCTTGCAGTGCGGACGCTGCGAGGAAGTCTGCCCTGCTACAAACAGCGGACTGGCATTTTCACCCAGAACTTTGTTGTTGATGCTCCGGGAAAATATGGCTTCTGTCTTGATAACCCCAGAAAAAGACGCTAAAAACGAGCTTCAATCGCAATTGCTGGAGGAAGAATTCCTGTGGTCGTGCACAACCTGCGGTCACTGTTTGGATGTCTGTCCTGCATTTATTCGTCCTCCAGAGCAAGTCATAGATATCCGGAGAGCCCAGGTATTGATGACAGGAAACGTCCCTAAAACTATCGGTGAAACTCTCAGAAATTTTGAACGCCAGGGCAATCCCTGGGGTATGCCAGCCCAGAATCGAATGAAATGGGCTGATGGATTGGATGTCAGGGTTCTCTCCCCGGGAGATAAAGTCGATGTTCTCTATTTTGTCGGCTGTGCAGGCTCATTCGACGATCGCAACCAAAAAGTCACCCGGGCATTTATTGAGATCCTCAATAAACTTAAAGTCGATTACGGCGTTCTTGGAGATGCAGAAATGTGCTGCGGTGAAACTGCCCGCAGGATGGGAAATGAATATCTATTCCAGGTAGCTGCTGAGGAGAACATTGGCGTATTTTCTGAGATCCAATTTCAGAAAATCATCACTCTCTGCCCCCATGGATTGAATACCATAAAAAATGAATACCCCACATTCGGTGGTGATTTTCAGGTCCAGCATGCTGTGGAATTCCTGGCTGAACTGCTGCCAGGGCTCAAGTTCCAAGATTCAGGAACCCGGGATTTGGGCAAACTCACCTTCCATGACTCCTGTTATCTGGGCCGCTACAACAACGTCTATACCCAACCGCGGGATCTACTTAAAAAAGCCAATCTTTCCCCGCTGGAGATGAAAAATAATAAACAAGATAGCTTCTGCTGTGGCGGTGGTGGAGGTGCCATGTGGCTGGAAACGGCAGCTGATACTCGCATCAATCAGCATCGGCTGCAGCAAGCCCTGGATATTGAAGCGGATACTATCACGACTGCCTGTCCATACTGTCTGACCATGTTCGATGACGCATTACGGTCAAAAGGCCTGGCAGATGAAATAGAGGTGCTGGATATCATAGAGATCCTCAACCAATCATTGGTATAAAACAAATACGGCATCCAGAAGGATGCCGTATTTGTATTTAAACCTGACGTTTCATATAACGGGTTTATTGATTTTTCTTCACTACTTTATCTGCAATCACCAGGAATATAATGACCAGCAAAACCGGTACCAACGCCCCAAGCATACAAACCAGGCCGAATATCCCGGCTTCTTTCCCGTAAAACAATAAGATCAAGCCATCACCAACCAGAAATATCAAGGCTAAAAATCCAATCAACAGTCGGGTCTTGGTGTTTTTTGTATATTCCCTTAAGTCTCTACTCACCCTGGAAATCCCCTCCCGGTACAGGTACATTGCGCAGAATCTCGCGGACCAGATCACCTGTACGTAATTCTTGCAGGCGGGCAGATGAACTAAGGATCACGCGATGCCCCAGGGTTGACTCCGCCAGTAATTTAACATCATCCGGAATCACAAATTTACGGCCGTACATGGCCGCCCAGCCCTGGCTGGCTCGCGCCAGGGCCAAACTGCCCCTGGGACTGGCCCCCAGATATACTGAGTCCGCAGCCCGTGTTTCCTGAGTGATCTCGACAATATATTTTTTGATCGATTCCGCGATAAATACCTCTTTTACCTGTTCCTGAACTTCAATGATCTTTTCAGGGGAAGTCACTGGTTCAATGGATTCGATTGGATGGACAAATTGTTGGTTCGCGATTACCGCCATCTCTTCTGTGATCCCCGGATAACCAATATTTACCTTAAACATAAACCGGTCCAGCTGCGCTTCTGGTAAAGGGAAAGTCCCTTCGTATTCGATCGGGTTCTGTGTAGCCAGCACCATAAAAGGCCTCGGTATATGATGGGTTTCTCCACTGACGGTTACCTGGCGTTCCTGCATCGCTTCCAACAAAGCTGACTGGGTCTTGGGTGTGGCCCTGTTGATCTCATCCGCCAGAATGATCTGGTTGAGAATGGGGCCAGGCAGGAATCTAAACTCACCTGAGGATTGATCAAAAATCTCTACGCCTGTGATATCGCTCGGCAGCATATCTGGTGTGCATTGAATTCTGCTGAAGGAGCAGTTCAGAGAGCGCGCCAAACTCCTGGCCAGCATCGTTTTTCCGACACCGGGCACATCCTCTATCAGGACATGGCCCTCACAGATCAAACCCAGCACAGCCAGCTGTACAGCTCGTCGTTTGCCAATGATCACTTTTTCAATATTATGGACTAAAGTTGTTGTCAGTTCCTTAACGGTTTCCATCAGCTGCTCCATTTCCTAATATATCATCCATCTGGTCCGGATTTCGCTCAAGTTTGAACATCATGCTTTTAAAAGTTTTCCAGGCCGAGAACCAGGTCGCTTTCCTCAACTTGATTCGTAATTTTTTCCAGGTTTTGATGATCCTGTCTTTTTGTTCCCCAAGAATTGGCTGATCGCTGTAATTCGCCAATATAGCTAAGCTGGTTAACTGGTCTATTTCCCGATACACATCCTGAAATTGTTTTTCCCTCCATGGTCTGGTAGTCAGATCCTTGAATACATTCTTAACCTGAGAGCTGAATTCATATAAGGTATCTGACCTCAAATGGCCTAAGCCCATCCAACGGCTGTATCTGAATAATCTTTGATAAACGACAAGGGCCAGACTGGAGGCATCCAGGTATCCCAGCCGTACCAGATCAGCCCGGTTCCAGAACAACAGCCCAACCACCGCAAGAAAGGTTGTTCCCAAGCCAGCTTCCAGCCAGGGAAATTCAACTCTTTCAACAGTTTCGACCGCCTGGGGAAGCTCTTCCAATTCCGGAGGAAGGGGAAGTGAGAGACCTTCATCATCAATTAAATCCCTGGCAGCAGTCGGCTCGAACGGAATCCATCCATATCCGCCAAAATAGATTTCCACCCAGGTATGGGCATCCGCTTCAGATACCAGGTATCTGTCATTCTCTTCGTCATATTCTCCGCCAACATAACCAACCACTGCTCTGGCTGGCATTCCAACTATCCGCGATAAAACCACCATCGAGGTTGCATAATAATCACAATAACCCGTTTGAAGATCAAACAGGAAATAATCTGCCACATCCCTATCTGCTGGGGGTGCCGGCAAATCCAGCGTATAGGGATAGGATCTCAAAAATGTCTCGATAGCTTTAGCTTGATCATATTTTGTGGGCTGATTGGCAACAATTTCCTGCGCTAATTGCAGGACCCGATCAGGAACTGTATCTGGAAGGGCCAGATACCTGAGCTCTATCCATTCCGGGGTATCCCCATTTGCTAACCGCAGATCATCATCAGTTGCATTGGATACCTGGGATCGCACCTGATACTGGAGGTTATCAATCGTAGCCGCGAAAAGATCATCCACTTGGTAGGCATGGCGATCGCCATTTTGTGGTTCATTTATCAGCGTTCGCCAGGATACTAATACATCCTGGTCCACAGTGACAGGAGATCCTGCAGAATATAATGTTCCGCTTATGGCGTTACTCAGTCTGATCTTTTGGGTGACAATATCAAAATTTTCATTCTGGATGGGAATTATTTCCTGGCCGGGGCTGTATTCAACCTCAACTGTCGGGCTGGCCTGCCAACCGGTTCCAGTATATTGATCATAAGAATAAGATCCCCAATATCTGGCTGCGTTCGGTAGATCCGTTTTTACAAAAGCCGTGGTTGGGAACTGGACAATCATTACCACCCGCTGGGCCAATTCAGGTCCCGTACCAATCAATTTTTGACGCGGCAGTCCTCCAAACCGTTCAATTGAATAGAGATCAGAGTTGAACCCACCTACATCAATTGAAGAATCAGACCCGCCTACACCTGATTCACTTTCACCATATAGCAGTCTTTCAAATGGATCGGAGATAGCCTTGATCCTTATTGATGGCATTAAGCCCGCAAAAACCATCGTATACAGGGAAAAGCCAACTACAGCTAGAACTACGCGCTCTCGCACATTCGCGGACCCTTTTATATTTAGTCTTTTCCACTCTCTCTGATGGACTTCATGGTTGACCAGGCCAATCAAGGTCAATCCAGCTCCCAGGAGCAGGACCAGCATAACCCTTTTTTCCAGGGTATATGTCATTAAGATCGCCAGGATCGTTCCTGCCGGGATCAAACCCCAAATTGGCTGGTCATTCCTGAAAGTGACCCAGGTAAACCAGGAAGACAGCAGCCACAGCACATATCCCCAGGTCAGCAGGGTACTTACCTGGTTATATATATAAAATCCTGTGATCAAATCGCTGCCCCACAGGAGCAATCCAGAATAAACTTCCAGGGATCTTGTTCGAATAATCTCCAGCAAAAATTTCAATTCCCCTGTGTCCAGCACAATGTTATGGAATACCAGATCCCAGAGGTACCTGAACGCGGTCTTGATCAAATTCCACAGGGCTGCATCGATCCCCCCAATATGGATCAGGGTCAACAAAATGCCAGTAAATACCGAGATCAGGAGAGCTTGCCAAAACTTCAAGGAAGATCGCCCCATCAGCCACCCAGTAACCACCCCTAAAAGGATCATCCTCCGCAGTACTTCAACAGAAGTACCCCGGATAACCAATTCAATTCCAATCAGGACAAAATACATGATCAAGTAGCTCAGGATAAGGTAAATAGATACCCTGATAGAGATTTTTTTTCTCAGGAATTTCCACAAAGGCTTCAAATCAGCGGCCTCCAGTGGACTTTCCTGGCTTCCTTGAATTCTTCCCGGCGCTTTTGTGTCGCCGGAGATAATTCCTTTTCCATATTATCCAGATATTCCGGACCTATCAGGTAGTTTCCCAATCCAACTGAATCAAGCTTCTTCTGAATATCCCGGATATCACCTTTTCCTCCAAAAGCTGGAGCATTTAACAGCAGGATTGTGGGCACAATACCCTTTTTCCTCATAAGCAAGATAGGATTTAGCCAATTGCCGCTTAAGTCTGCAGTGATAACAATGACACTGGAGCGGAAGCGAAGGGATTGCCGGGCAGCCTCCAGCAGCTTATGAAGAGGATCTTCTCCTTTTTCCAAGAGAGCCAGTGCCCGAAGGATGATCCATTTTTGGGTTTCGTCCATCCTGGGCTGATACCACGATAACTCTTTTCCATTTACTCCAATTCCTACGGCACGGCCGTTTTCCAGAGCCCAGTTCATCAGCGATGCTGCCAGGATGATAGCGTGCTCTTCAGAGGCATCTTCCCCTTCTCCCGTATGGCTATCCCCAAACATATCCAGGAAGATCCACTGGTCACTGGTTGGTGTGCTGTCAAATGTTCGTACAAATAACTCGTCCCTGCGAGCGGAAGTTGGCCAATGAATATATCTGAGACTATCTCCCGGGTTGTATTCTCTCACACCAGAAGCGGTGACTGTGTGGTTCCACGATTTTGTGGTGTTAATTCCTTCACCGACCTTTCCACCTGGAGCGATCTGGATATCAGGCAGGTTAAAGATAGGCGGCATGACCATCATGTTAGATGTCGCCGGATACTCGATCCTGACCTCAAAAATTCCCAGGGGGTCTCCAGTATGTACGCTGGTCGGTCCAATGGTAAATAATCCCCTGCGTTCACAAAAACCTTTTTCAAACCACTGGCGGTGAGCGTTTCCTCCAATTCGGGTCACACGACTTCCGTTATATCCAGCAAGATCCGAATGATCTTCAAGGTAGATCCAAGTTGCTGGCGCCCATCCAGAATTATCCAGGTTAAATCTCTCCTGGAGATGATCCCCAACCTTTGACCAGCCAAAACGCATTTCCCGGATCAAATTTAGATTGTTTTTCAGGGTGACAGCCCAGGAATAACTGATAAATAAAACCGTTGCCAGACCGACAAGCAAAATCATCCATACCTTGCGTGGAGATACAAGCTGATTGATAAACAGAATAGGCAGCAGATATGGGATGATCTTATATCTCAGTCGAAGTTCGGTTATCTTCATAATTTTGAAGAAATTCTAGGGATACCGTCTGAATGACTAGAGTAATTCTACCCTAAACTAAATACCGGCTTTACCGGGAAAATAGTATTCCATTCTCTGGTATTGAAAATGGGATTGTTATCAGATACCAGGGGATTGGATTACACCAACCCTGCTGGCTCAATCGTTAATTTTTATATTTTGAATAAGGAAAAACGGTAGGAGAGTATACTCCAGTTCCCACCGGTTGTACCAGCGCCACCTCTTTAGAATCCGGCACAATTAGTCATTAACCAATTACATATCTCTTCCATACCAAACCTGAAGTATCTCAGCCATTATCCCTAGCGCAATCTCTGGTGAGGTTTTACCTCCCAGGTTCAATCCAACAGGAGCATGAATTTGGTCCAGCCTGGATTGGGAAAGGCCGGCATCCTTGAGACGTTCAATCCGTTTTTGATGGGTCTTGCGACTGCCCAGCGCACCTACATAGAACGCTGGAGAATTGAGGGCAATCTTCAAGGCCGGATCATCGATTTTAGGATCGTGAGTTAACATCACAATCGCCGATGATTCAGTGATGCTGATCTTCTGGAATGCCCCTTCTGGCCATTCAGTTAGCAGCAGTTTGATATCCGGGAAACGATCCACTGTACTGAATAATCTGCGGGGATCAATGACCGTCACTTCAAAACCAACTGTTTTTGCAAATGATGCCAGAGGGATCGCAATATGGACTCCGCCCACCAGTATCAATTCAGGAGCCGGTTGGACCTTATGAAAAAAGGCCTCTTGGATCTCGGGTGCTTCAAGCTTGTGGATCCCCCCAGTTAGTTCTTTATTAGCGATTTCGGTGAGCTGATCTCGTGTTTCCCGGGAAAGATCAGAAAATATGGATCCTGAATTTTCTAAGAGCAAATCCGCTCCCAAGTAAGGTCCACTCCCGGCTAAGACCAGCGCCAAAAACACCGAATTAGTTTTAGACAGAGCTCTTTTCCAGACCTCCAGGTTTTTGTGTTCGAACAGGCGGATGTAAACATCAATTTCTCCCCCGCACGATAGACCAACCTCCCAGGCCATATCGTCCCCCACTCCAAAATGGATCCTCTCAGGTTGACCAGTTTTTAAAACCTGCATCGCGCTGTCGATAACAGCGCCTTCAACACAGCCGCCGCTAACTGATCCTGCAATTTCGCCTGTTTCAGTGATTGCCATTCCCGCACCAGCAGGGCGTGGGGAAGAACCCCAGGTTTTTATTACTGTTGCCAGGGCGACCGATTGGCCATTCTTGAGCCAGATCTCAACTTGATCTAATAAATCTCTCATTCAGGCACTCCTTCAAACGCAACCTTTATTTCAGATCAGAAACCGGCTGAGTCACCTGGTAGGTATATCCTTCCGTCAGTCCGCCGCTTTCAAGAATATGTTTCTGCACATATTGTCCGCAATTTGATCCAATCTGGTTTTCTTCCTGTTCACCGATACTGATGATCATTTGGTATCCAGCTTCTTGGATCTTCTCCAGTTCTGGATAGACCGCAGCTTTATTATTTGGATCTACATAGGAAGTCAGACCGGTCGATTCAGCCTGGTAGGTGGGATTCAGAGGTGTTACTTTTATCAAAAAACGGTCAGGGTCAAAATAACGCAGGAGCACATCAGGATCTAACGGGCTGTTTTCAGCCAGGGCAAAGTTCAATGTAATCTTCCTGTCCCCGGGCCGGTGATAATCTTCTCCGAACGTTGCCATGCGCTCAAAACTCCATTTTTTAACTGGAATGATCTTATCGCGCAAATCAGGGTCAGTAGTATGGATTGAAAACTGGAACTGGAACCGGCCTGCAGGATAGATCTTGTTCTTTACTTCTATCAATCGTTCAAAAAAGTCGTCTGTGCCGTGGGGGGCGATGGTGGATACTGACGGCATCAAACCAGGGGCGTTAATACGACCCGGGAGGTTTTCCAGCAGATCGATCACTGCCAAGTTAAGGGCGGGCTCCCCCATCCTGGCAAATTGGATCTTGAACTGCTCTGAAGGAACATAACCATCCGGATACCGTTGTTGAATAAGATACTCGAGCTGGGCGAACATCTCAGCTTCGGTGAGTTTGCCCCGGTAATGTCCACCAGCGTCACACATCTGGCAGGAGATCGGGCAGCCGAATAATATGGATATCATCAAAACCCATTTCTCTTCCCGCAAGCGAGGGGGTTGAACTGATTCAACACATTCAACTAACCCCTTGGGGAATTCCACCACGTAAACCATGGCTACATCCGAGTGTCCAGCAGATGCTACTATTTTCATTATTTATCCTTTCTCCAGAATTTGGCCAACAATCATCGCAGCCCGGATGCCATCCGCGACTGCAATTGTGGTCTGCCTGAAAGATCCATTCTGGAGATCACCAATTAAGAATAGTTTCTGATCTTTCAGCAGGGTTTCCAATCCTTCCATTATACTTGGGTCTGCAAAACTGTACTCAGGCTCTCTGCCTATAGCAGCTAACAGATAATCACATTCAATGATATGGTCCGCATTTAAAGCCTTTAATGATAGATTCAAACTCCCGGATTTTGTTCTTGATATGCCGTTGATTTCTGTATTCGCCTGGTAACGGATCTCTTTTACCGCCTGGCTCCTATCAAATAACAAAGGCAGCGCTTTTATATCTGATCCCCTGTTAAGGATCGTAACCCGATTATTGCGAGAAAGATTAAGCGCGTAATCGAACGCAGCATCTCCAGCACCGATAATAACGATCTGCTTGTCCTTTTCCTCGATCAGTGGGTAAACCTCATAATGAATGCGGTCCCCCACATCTTCTGATATCAGCTGATCAGCTATTTTTCTCGGTGTAGTGCCGCTTCCTGCGACCAGGAGCTGCGATTTTAATTCTCTTTTGTTAGTGACTATGCGAAAATAATTGGCCTCAAAAACAACAGCTAAGACTTCCTCATTTTCAATCACCACACCCAGCCGTTCTGCTTGAGCCAAAAACAGGGTCACCAATTGCGGTCCAGAAATGCCATCCACAAAACCAGGGTAGTTTTCCACCCAGTTGGCATTCAGCAACAATCCGCCAACCTGTTTGCGCTCTAGCACCACGGGGTCGATCCCCTGACGCTTAAGCTGCATGGCGGCCGCCAAACCTGCAGGGCCAGCCCCGATGATCACCACAGGATAAGTTTCCATCTGATTGGGATTCATTCCTTTATTATCTGGTCGACTGTTGTCAATACCGCAACTCCATGGGCCAGATTAAGCAGAGTTGACTGATGATAATCCTGGTTATATGTCGCTGTACCATCCACCAGGAAAAAAACCTCAAACCCTCGCCCAAACGCCGAACGAGCAGTTGTTTCGCAGCATAAATGGGTCATTACGCCACCGATCACAACCTGTTTTACCCCCTGCTCCCCAAGCCGGGATTCAAGATTGGAATCAATAAAGGCATCATATTGGTATTTCTGCAGGATTTCCCGCGGTTGGATTTCAAGGTCAGGATCAATATCAACCAACGGGTGATCTTCCAGAATCAGCTCTGACCACCACGAACCCATCATCCCGGCGTTTTCGGGGGTGTTGATGTGTTGAGTAGCGATCACCGGCCTTTTCGAGTTTCGGAAATACCTAGCTGCTTTTATCAATCCAGGAATAATTGTTTTACCGCTTGGAACCCAGGCATGGGATTCTTCATCCAGAAAATAACGCTGCATGTCCAGGATCAATAGGCACGCATCCTGGATCTTGAACGGCTGGCGCAGGATCTTATTGGGCCTTCCATATCTTTCCAACCACTGCCTGGAAAGTAATTGAAGAGAATCTGGTTGAAAATAAGCTTCTTTCATAAAAAAATTGTAGCATGAAAAGGAACCTAAAATCCCCTGTTAAGGAATGTTTTACTATATTCAAATATTCTTAAATAAAAAGAAACGGCATCAAATAATGATACCGTTTCCAGAAATCAAATTTTCGATTAGCTGACCGGATATTAAACTGACAAAGCCTGTTGTCGTTTCCGTATTTTAGGCAAATTCTTGGTAATGCCCTGGATGATGCCTGGCCAGGCGGTCAAGGAGCGAATGATCGTAATAACCATCACTGCCAAACTGACAATCCCGCCAGCGACCAGCAAGCCGGTCTGCATCTTCTTGGTCTTCACTCTTGCTACCATTTCCTGGTCCAGCTTGTTTTGAAGTTCGGCCACAAAATCCGCTCGCGGTGTGACTGGACTTAAAACATCCTTCAGCCGGCTTTCGATCCTGAGTAAATCTTTCGTCATCTTCATACCTTTCTCC
>JAGHAU010000201.1 GCA_021161345.1 Anaerolineales bacterium
CTGAATGAGTGATGTTATTCAGATCGAATTGGCGCAAAGCTCAACCGGTGCAGGGGAGAGGGTCCGAACTTTTGGATTGCCTCTCTGTGGGCGGCGGTTCCATATCCTTTATTGGTCCCCAGATCATAGATAGGATATCTTTCTGCCAGGGTGATCATCAAGGTGTCCCGGTGGGTTTTGGCCAGTATGGAAGCGGCCGCAATTGAGAGGGATCGGGCATCTCCCTTCACTAATCTGGTTTGAGGCAGAGGGTTATCGGGTAAGACAATGTAATCAACCAATAAATGTTCGGGCTGATGTTTAAGTTCAGCAAGAGCTCGGCTGACAGCCAGGCGAGTCGCAGGGACTATTCCATATTGATCGATCTCCTGATTGGAAGCAAAACCAACCCCCCAGTCCAGGCTGTTCTCCTCAATTACCTTTTGCTCCCTTTCTCTTACTTCTCTTGAGAGCTGTTTGGAATCCCGGATAGCGGAAAAAAGATCAGGCAATTCTTCCAATCGGGGCAGAATCACTGCAGCCGCAGTGACAGGACCGGCCAGGCAGCCTCTGCCAGCTTCGTCAATGCCAGCGATATTTAATATGCCCTCTTTCCAGAAGGTGTGTTCAAAACTGAGATCGGGGGCGTCAGGGATTAAGGAAGGGTCAATTCTCCGGGTCATAAATGCCCTGGTTGGAGTTGCGGTGAATGGTCTGGATATCCATCAGGATCTGCAGCGCATCTCGAACAGCATTAACTTTGCTTTCCTGGTGAAAATACCAGGGGATAGGTATCTCCTGGATCTTATATCTCCGCTGGCGAGCTATATACAGCAGTTCAATATCAAAAGACCATCCAGGGAGGGTCTGATGGTTAAATAGGTCTTTTGCCGCCTTTGCTGAAAAGCACTTAAAACCGCATTGGGTGTCATTCAATCCCGGCAAAATAAAGAGCTGGATGAGCCAGTTCATCAACCTGCCGCCCAAATGGCGAAAATGGGGCTCATGATAGCGGATCGAACCGGGGGCTTCTCTGGATGCAATCGATATATCAATGCCTTCCAGTTGGGGAGGGAGGAAATTATTTAGTTCTTCAATGGGCATGGAAAGGTCGGCGTCGCACATGAAGGCAAATTCACCCTGGGCATGTAACATCCCACAACGAACAGCAGCCCCTTTACCAGGTTCTTCTTCAAATAAGGGCTGCATATTTGGATAGCGGGAGCAATAATCCTTGATGACCTCTTCCGTTCTGTCCGTGCTGTTATTATTTACAATCAAAACTTCTGATGTATAGGTTTGGGTATCAAGAAATGAGCCTACCTTGTTAAGGGTATCAGGCAGGCGGGTTTCTTCATTGTAGGCGGGTATGATGATGGAAAGGAACACTAAGATCCGTCTTTTTGTTAAAGTGTGAAAATGATCAGCATGATCAGAGCAATAAGAACAATGATCACACCAAGAACAAGCAAACTAACAACTACCCACTCTCGGCGGGAAAAGTTGATTTTGCGGGTAACTTTACCGATGCTTTCATCCACTTTTGCCAATGTTTCGTCCATTTCTGTTTCCGGTTCCAATAATTCCGGAGCGACCTTTTTCTTCTTGGTCTTATCAGGCAGGCGAGGTTCGGTCAATAATTTCACTACCGATCGGAAATCCATATCGCTGAAAACGGGTTTTGATATGGCCAATTCCCTGGCGAAATTACGGATGCCGTCCGCCTGGATGACGCGAACCCGGGGACGGATAGACTCTACGACCGTTTCTGGAGAAACAAAAATCATTACCCCTCGATCCATAGGGGCGGAAAAATTATGCTGTTTGAGATAACCCTCGACAGTTTTTTGGTACAACCAGGTTTCACGGATGAGGTTGCTCTGTGCCAGGCGGTATTCATCATCTCGGCCCAGCTCTTCCCATCGTTTTCCTTCCGCCCTGAAAAAACCCTGCTGAGATTTTGGATTGATAACCAGCAGCATGGCAGGTGTGACCAAAACGACCGGGATTGGTCTGTTGACCTTGGGTATATTGACATCCCGGAGAAGAACACAATCATTCCCAAGCACCGGCTCGAGAATCTCAACTAACTCCTCCTGACTTTTACGGTTCTCCTGCCAGGACCAACCATAGGATAGCAGTCCCTGGATGGTTTTCAGGATGTTTGAAGAACCTGATTCGTCGTGGAATTTAGAAAGATCTATTGTCCTCATAGTGATCTGCCAGGTAGTGGTTTTCTTTGATTATACCAGCCTCTTTCCTTAGGAAATCAAACTTAAAAAATTGATAATTCCCTTGAAATCAGAGGGAAAACAATTAGGCTCTCATTTAAAAATAAAGTCGGGGTGGACGGACTTGAACCGTCGACCTCCGCGTCCCAAACGCGGCGCGCTCCCAACTGCGCTACACCCCGATGTCCTGTTTATTAAGCTCAAAGCAGTATAATCTTTATACAGGTGATAGTCAAGGACTACCACCTTGCGATGGTCATTTTATGAATAAAACCGATCTGATAAAAATTCATCATGCTGATTACCTGGACGATATCCATTTCTGGACCTCCTGGACTGAAGGTAAAGAACCGGTCCTGGAAGTGGGTTGTGGCCACGGCCGGGTTGCTCTTCCACTTTTAGCAGCAGGACGAGAAGTAGTGGGGGTGGATATTGATCTACCCGCGATCCAGTCATTGAGAGATGACCTGGAGAAAAAAGAAATGGAAATTCAGAACAGAGCCCGGATCATACATGAAAATATCGTCAATTTTCAACCGGAAGGTAGATTTGGGGCAGCAATCATCCCTTGCAACACATATAGCACTTTTCCTTTAGAAGAACGCCAGATCATTATTTCCAAGATCTATCAACTGCTTGCTCCGGGTGGCATATTTGCAGCCAGTATGCCAAATCCTCTTCAGCTGAGATCTTTGTATGAAGAATTGAGGGAAAATTCAGATCCGGAGGGATCAGATCTGGAAACATCCTTTCTCCATCCGGAAACAGGTTTTCCTGTGCAGGTCAGCAGCAAGGTGACTGCCAGAGAGAATAGTCTGGGCTGGGATTGGATCTACGATCATCTGCACCCGGATGGTCAGGTTGAAAGAGTGGTCCAATCCACAGAGCACTATCTAACAACTCTGGAAATCTACCAGCAAGAGCTTGTTAGGGTCGGGTTTGATGAGATACATTCAATGGGGGATTTTGACAGCAGCGATTATTTGGAAGACTCTTCATATTTGATCCTGGTGGGGAATAAAGCAGAGGTTTGAACTTTCAAGTTCTGATTCCCCAAAATCCCAAATACCGTTAATAAATCACCTACAAAGCATTTGTTTTTCTCATATGTTTTGTTTGTGTATTTCTTATATTGGACACGTATCATGTATTTCAGATTAAACAAAAACTAACTATCCGTTTCTAAAAGGAGTGAAAGATGTCCATGTATATTAAACCTTACACCCGTTATCAAAGACGTCCAATACAACATTGGGACTCCGTTGAGAGCGAAATCCATGTTCCACTGGATGTGATCGCAGATGATAATTCCTACCTGATTAAAATAATCGTTCCTGGTTTGGAACCTGATGATGTAGAAATTGAGATCGTGGAAAAGACCCTGATTATCTCTGGTGAATTCAAAACTGCTGATGAGGATGTAAAATTCCTGCGCAAGGAACTACCCACCGGAAAATTCCGGCGCGTGATCCGGCTTCCCAAAATGCTCGATATGGAGAAATCCGAAGCTAAACTGGAAAATGGCATTCTGTCTCTGCAGGTGCCGGTTGCTGAGGAAGCTCTCCCCAGGACCATCAAGATCAAAGCGAAATAATAGATCCATATCTCTCCTAAGATTAGTGGATAAGAAGAGCTGGTGAAAGCCAGCTCTTCTGCTTTCCCAGTCGGCGGGTATCGGCTGCAAGTGATTTGGAATCAGGTATAATGTCCCTACGAGTTTGACCAATACCGAGGAGGTTCGGATGACAATTAATGATGAAACACCAAAAGATGAGATAGAACAAAAAATAACCGAGGCTGAAATCGAAGCCCAGATCGAGGTAGAAGAACCAGTAGAAGAAGCCCCTTCATCTTTTGAAGCAGAGGTAGTTGAAAGTCCTGAGAAACCTAAGAAGGACAAACCATCCAGGGCGCGTATGATCTGGCGCAAGATCCTGGTCTGGCTGGTAGTGATAGCCATTGCGTTTGCGGGAGGATTTTTCTTTGATACAGCTTTCCGATATCAGCCGCAAGTCGAGCTGGTTAAGGTGTTAAAAGAAGATATTTCTGCTGCAAATGATCAAATTCTGTCTCTGGAAGCTGAAATTGAAAGACTCGGCCAGTTTGAGGAAGAAAATATCGATTTAACAGATCAGATCCAGGATATCACCACCCATATCACATTATTAAGTGCCCGAGCAGCCGTAGCGGATGCTTCCCTGGCTGTGGAGCAGGACCGGCAGGCGGATGCTAAACTTGCCCTTGATAAAGTTGGCTCAACCCTGGATGCTCTGAAAGGGATGTTAAATGCTGATCAGGCCGAAGTAGTTGAAAATATGATCCAGCGTCACAATTTGATCATAATCGAGTTGGAGGGAGATGGGTACACTGTCCAAACAGACCTTGAACTGCTTTCATCAAAGTTGAGTACCCTGGAAGCAACTCTCTTTGCCTCACCGTAGGGAATTTATCCTTAAAAACAACAAAACGGTTTCCTTTTAGGAAACCGTTTTGTATTTAATCCTTTTTATTCTATTCTTCAGCTGTCACTTCTACTGTTAAAACCTCTGCATCCGCGGCGGTTTCTGGCATCCCGTTCAATACCCAGTTTTCGAAGATCGATATATATTCTTCTTTCATCAATTTTGTGGGAGGCATTTGCTGGATGATCTCCTCTCCACTTTCATCGAATATGCTTTCACCATTGATGGCCTGGATCAGGTAGCTTGTCATATCGCCGGCTAACAGGTTGTTGGCTGCATTATCGCCCGTAGTGAGGATTTCCTGATAGGTGCCCATCAGATAGTTATTATTTTCCTTACCAGGTCGATGGCAGGAAATGCAATAGCGTTGAATGATCTTGGAAATGTGCACTTCATAAGAGGGGATTTCATTTTCCGCAAGATTTGGAATTGCCCCGGCAGAGGCTGCATCAGCAGGCAGCTCGGCTCGATCATCCCATGTATAACGCATAAAAAATACCATGGCATCGAGTTCTGATTTCTTTAATTCCCCTCCATAGGCCAGGCCGAAGGGAGGCATACCCAGATCCTGCTGGCCGTACTCAATAATAGCACCCAGGGTCTCATCTGAACGGGTGTACATTTCATCACGGCTGCTGATGGGTTTGAGTTCCACACCTTCCATTCCCTCCACGCCAGCGATCACCCCGCCTTCTCCATCGGGGCCATGGCATTCAACGCAGTAGATTCCGTATAGCTCCCCACCCAGAATCATTTTTCCCGCCGGGGTATTGGCTACAAATCCCTCCTCGTTTTTTGGGGTGGTGATTACCGACCGAATGGTCAATCCCACCATTCCCAGGACTACGACTCCCATAATGGAGACACCTGTCAGGCGATTTTTCCAATGGCGGAGAGGATTCCTGTCCAGGAAAGGGAGGGCAAATAAGACCAGGACCCCTATCACAGGAAGGACAAAGGTACCCATCCATTCTATTTTCCCGGGAACGAATTTCAGGAATTCGAACAGAAACAGGAAATACCATTCCGGTCGGGGAACGTAAGTCGAATCGCTGGGATCTGCCTTGGGCTCGATAGCTACTCCAACAAAAGCCGCCAGCCCGATTAACAGAATGAAAAAAGCAAATGAAACCAGTAGGTCTTTGTATATGATATCGGGCCAGAACTTAACTCCGTTCTGCTTGGCCTGATCATATTTTTGTTTATATTTTTGTTTTTGTTCTTCGTTCACAGGATCCCTCCTTAATCATGTCCGCAATCACGCAATAAGTGGATCAGCTGTCTTTATCAGGAATGTGGGAGATGCCCAGGCGGATCACCAGGTACAGGTGCGTGCCAACGGTGGCCAGGATGATGGCAGGGAAGATCCAGATATGCAGTGAGAAAAACCTGGACAGGGTCAACGCACTCAGATTTGTCCCGCCGCGCAGGGTTCGCAAGATGAAATCTCCCACCCATGGGACAGTTCCGGCTATTTCAGAACCAACTGTTGTGGCCCAATAGGAGCGTTGGTTCCAGGGCAGCAGGTATCCAGTGAATCCCATCCCCAGGGCGGAGATCAGCAGCCCCACGCCAGTGATCCAGGTGAATTCCCTGGGATACTTATAGGCCCCGTAAAAGAAAACACGCAGCATATGGATAAAGGCTGTCAGGATTAACAAGGAGGCGCCCCAGTGGTGGATTCCCCTGATCAACCAGCCGAACTGCACCCCGGTCATAATGAAGGTGATGCTGTCATAGGCATGATCGGGAGTAGGCACATAATAAACTGAAAGCAGCATGCCAGTGATTCCCTGCATAATTCCCAGGAAGAGACTGGCGCTGCCCAGTGTGAACCACCAATTCACTTTGGGGACTTTGCGATCAAGAATGGTATCGTAGATTGCTTTTAAACCTAAACGTTCGTCCAGCCAGCTAAAAACATTCTCTGCCATGTTAACCTTCCGTGAGATGAATAAAGAGCTGATCCCCATCCAGCCTGATCTCGTATTGATCAAGCGGGCGGGGAGGGGGACCGGATACCACTTCGCCATTTGCATCGAAAAAGGCATTGTGGCAGGGACAATGAAATTCTTTGTTTTCTTCATCCCAGTTCACCCGGCAGCTGAGATGGGTGCAGACATCTGAAAAGACTATCGGATCCTGGCCTTCCTTCCTTAACACAAAAGCCCCATAACTCATGCTGCTTCTTTCCCACCCATTGACCTGGGTGATGTTGAAATTGAACAAGGTAGGGAGATCAAAGGGGAAGTTGTCCAAAGATCCCAACGAGATCCAATCATCACTGCCGGTTTTACCCAAAGCAGGTGAGATGAAATACTGGATCACAGGTAGCCCGACGATGGCAGCCATCATCGATCCCAGAGAAGCGGTGACGATCTTGACAAAACTTCGTCGATCCATTACGGGTGACCGATATTTTGAGGGCATAAATCACTCCAGAAATGATTTTGGTCAATATTCCGACAATAACAGATTCGATATTCCGGAAATTATTTCATCATTATAGACCAGAACTCTATTTGGGGCTGATGATATCTTGGACTAACAAACTGTGAGATATGTCACTTTCATAATTGAGCCCTTAAATGACATAATGAAGGGATAATTGAAATATCATGTTTGGTTTCGCATTAAATCTGATAAACTCGGATTGACGTTCTAAGGAGGAAACCATGGCGTTAAGCCGCAAGGTGGGTTTGATTGCAGGCGCAAAATACAAAGGTGGGGGACCAATGCTGGCCTGGATTCTTCATCGAATCTCTGGATTGGGAATCATAATCTTTGTCACACTGCATGTGCTGGCTTCTTTTCTGACCCAGCAGATGGGCAGCGATTTGGGGATCTTCATCAATATCATTTACGAATCGATCTATTTCCAGCTTTTTATTGTCTTCTGTGCCACATTCCACGGTGTGAATGGATTCCGGATCATCCTGCTGGATATCTGGCCGCGATTGATCCGATATCAGAAAGAGTCCACCTGGCTGGAATGGTTCGTGATCCTGCCCCTCTATATCCTGACAGCCTATATCATGATCCGGCGTTTCCTGGCGGGTTAATCAGTTACGGAGGTACTAATGCGATCGAGAGTTATGCCAAAACCCAGATGGAACCTGGAATACCTGATGTGGATCTTTACCCGTATATCAGGTCTGACCCTCATTC
>JAGHAU010000100.1 GCA_021161345.1 Anaerolineales bacterium
CTTCTCTCAAGTTCAATTTTCCCAAGATGATCTAAAGCATAGTACACGGAAATTGAGATTGCTTTGTTAGTCGCTCCGCTCCTGCCTCGCAATGACAGTGGGCTGGTTGGGCCCTTCTCTCAAGTTCAATTTTTCCAAGATGATCTAAAGCATAGTACACGGAAATTGAGATTGCTTTGTTAGTCGCTCCGCTCCTGCCTCGCAATGACAGTAGGCCGGTTTGTCATCCTGAGGCCGAGCGAATGTGAGGGAGAAGGATCCACCAGGCGATCCAATAGAAGAAGAGAAGTTTAGAGGGATTATGGGGGGAGGAAATTAGTTATGATTAAACAACTCTTTCTTCCCTATGTAAATACCATATCCAAAGTATTCATCCAGATTGGGGGGTGTTAAACCTTCCTCGCGGATAGATTTCACGAATTCCCGGTAGTCAGAGCTGCGCAAATATAATCCGAATGCCTGTACCAGAGAGTTCAGAAAACCGCCCCAGCCGTAGCGTTCCAATATACCTCGGGATTCCTCACGAGTGCTGATGGTACTGGTGCGCTTGAAAATGTCCACCAGGCCGGTTTTTTCCATTAGCTGGATCCATTCACCAGGCTGGAGTGGAGTGACATTGGCGCCCAGATCCTGGGAAGCCCAGGCTTGGATCTCATCTGGGACGGGAGTTTTCAGCCAGGTGGCCTCATTAAGTCCGATAAAACCACCTGGTTTTGTAACACGGTAATATTCCCTGACGGATTTGGCTTTGTCATCCGGAAAGGCAGTCACTGATTCGGTGATCACCACGTTAAATAAGTCATTTTCAAAGGGCAGATCCATGGCGTCAGCCTGCTGAAACTCTACCAGGTCGGTCAACTTCAACCTTGTGGCGCGCTCCCAGGCTCGATCGATCATTAGGGGATTGATATCGACACCCATCACCCGGCAGCCCATGGAGCGGGCCAGGTGGCAGGCAGTGGTACCCACTCCGCAGCCGACGTCAAGGACGTAGCTGAGGGGGGTGATGCGGGTGCGATCGACCAGCTCCCTGGTGGCTTCCTGGCCGCCGAGGTGTTTGGTGAGCCCGATCTGGGCCGCGAAATCGAAGAATTGATCTGTGTGTTTCATGTGTGGATATGATATAGTGACCGGCTAATTTCCACAAGATACGAGAGGGTTGTTTTAATGTAGTAAGTTAGTATTGGTCGGGTAGTAGTAAGTCGTAAGTGGTAAGTTGTGAAACGATCAAGTGTCATTGCGAGGAGTGAACAGAGAGAAGGACGAAGCAATTTGAACTATATGAATCTGAAAATTTCTAATGTACGATTCAATCATGGGGGATAAGATTTATTATGTTTACATCCTGACTAATTTGCACAAGACCACTTTGTACACAGGGGTTACAAATAACCTTCTCGGTCGTGTTGATGAGCACAAACGAGGAGAAGGAGGGATCTTCTCGAGAAAATATCACCTGAATCGACTTGTATATTATAAATCTATCTAGATGTACGAGTTGCTATTGCTAGGGAGAAGCAGATTAAGGGAGGATCGCGATCTGCGAAGATAAAGTTGATCAATTTGATAAACCCAGATTGGCGGGATCTTGGTCTTGAAGAGGAGCAGTAATTGTTAATACAGATTGCTTCGGATGCTGTGCATCCTCGTAATGACAATCAACGGGCAGCTGTCATTGCGAGGAGGAGAACGGCGTGAGCAAAAGCCTGCCCTGAGCCTAAGCGAAGGGAAGCTACATCAAGCGCATGTCACTGAAAATGTAAGGGAAAACCAAATGGATCTTCAAGAGGAAATGTTCCCCGGAAATGTATAGTGAAAGAGCAAGGACTAAGATTCAGGAAGGCGAGATTGCTTCGCTGTGCTCGCAATGATAGATAGGAGGGGGAAAAGGATCCTGCAATTAAGCTCGAGTGGGAGCGGCAGCTCCCACGGATTCCATGAGCGGGAGAGCTGGCGCTCTCCCTTGAGATTTTTATCTATGTGGATTTATTCCCGTCGGTCGTGAAGCGACCACCGGTCCTCGGTCTCTTTACCCCGGTCGGGCACGTAGTGCCCCTCCCTAGTCTTTTAGTGTGATCTTCGGCTTCTTCTTTTGAGGCGGTTTTGCTTTGGTTGTTTTCTTCTTACCTGGTTTGAAGATCAAGTTGATCAAACTGGGGATGATTAAGAGCACGATCAACCCGGCCATGATGGCACCGAAGAAGAGCAGTGGAATGGGCTCGGAGACTTCAGGGACCAGGCCGCCGGGATTATAAACGATGGGTTCTTCATCAACCCCGTTCAGTGTTTGGGCTGTGTCAGCCAGGCTTACGGAAAGGGCCCGGTTAACACCATCCCGTAAAGTGGAAGGGGAGGTGTAGGTCAGCTGGTATTCGCTCTTAAAGGCGATGGCATAGGACTGATAAATCTCGCTCAAACTTTCCTCTTCGTTGGCATAGGCATAGACACCGCCTGCGTTATCAGCCAGAAAGACCAGCGCTTCCTCGTCGATGGCGGAATACTCTGCCAGGTCCTGGTCCGGATCGCCCAGACCAATGGTGGAGATCGATAATCCTGCTGGGCCGATCTGCTCTATAACAGATTCGGGAGTGGATTGGCTCAGGGTGTCGATTCCATCAGTGATGGCTACGATGGCTTTGCGGCCTTTGACCTCGCTTAATATATCTGTCGCTTCGAGGAGAGCATCATACATGACGGTATCTTGATCGCCCTTTAAACTGTCGATAGCGCTGAAGATCAAGTCGCGATCAGTGGTGATTGGCTGTACGTAAAAGATCTCTGTATGAAAAGCCACCAGCCCGATCCTGTCTGTAGGTCGGAGATGATTGACAAATTCCTTGGCCGCCGCTTTAGCAGCATCGAGTTTTCCGGCGTAGAGCATGCTGCCGGATATGTCCATCACCAGCAAGGTAGTGATGGGATCGATCTGGCCTACACCCTCGATCTGGTCCAGTGGAATCTCTTCCTCATTTTCCATCAAGCGGATCCGGGCCGGGTCTACCCCAACCGGATCGCCACTTTCGTCGGTCACAGTGACATATACAGTGACCTTGGGGAAGTCCGAGGTGTCGATCTGGGTGATGCGGATGTGGGTTTCTTCCACCTGCTGATGGGGGCTGAACCCGGTCAGCGTAAATAAGGAAACCAGGATCAGGATCAAATGAATGATTTTCTTATTCCACATGGTTATTTCCTCTCGTGATAAACCAGCTCTGTATTACCAATTCTGAGAGTCTGGTTTTTGCGTAGTTGGGCCAGCTCGATCTTCTTCCCATCAATGAAGGTGCCGCTCAGGCTGAGATCTTTGATATTGAAGTGGCTGTCTTCCCCTTTGAGCAGGGCGTGCTGGGGGTCGATGTCGGGGTCAGGAAGGACGATATCAGATTTCAGCGGACTGCTGCCGATAAAAGCCGAGGGACCGTTCTGTTTGATGAACTTGTCCAGGATGAATTCTGATCCTTCCATCTTGCCGCTGGTCACCTCGAACCAGGCCCGGGAGAGCAGCAGAACGATCAAAGCAATGAAAATCCCGATCGATGCGCCCATGGCTGTCAGCCCGATGGCTTTGCCATAAAGCGGGTCGGGAAAAAGCCCCCGAACACTTTCCAGCACGAATCCACCCAAAAGACCGCCGATGGCGCCCCCCAGGGCGGGCTTCCAGGCTTCGTTGCCGCTGGTGAACGCAAAGGCCGCGCCGATCAGCAGTCCAAATACAGCCCAGCCGATCGTTCTGCCCAATATCCCTCCACCTAGAAAGAGAAATAAACCCTCTGCGATGGGCAGGCCAATCGCACCGCCGATCAAACCCAAGCCGCCGCTGAACAGGCCGGACTTGAGGATCTGCAGGAAATTACGGGAATTCAATCCTTCGGAAAATCCGATCAAAGCCCCGATACTCAAACCGATCAATCCTCCCACGACGATCTCGCTCAGGTACAGGCTTGACCAGAAGGATAAACCGATCGCATTGCTGGCCTGCCAGCCAATCAAGCCCCCCATGGCGCCCAGGACAGCATAATAATAAAGCCGCATCGTTCTACTCATTTTCATAATCCATCTCTCCCTGTTCTCCAGGTTCTTGGTAGGTCATATTTTTCCAGCGGACCACACTTAGATATTTTCCACCTGTCAGTTCATGAAAGCCGTAATAGGCCCTGTTATCCAAAATCCCATCCGCATCCCTGATAAAAAATCCAGCTGTGTGTCCGTGTGGTTCGATCACCAGAGCAACCTGCCAGGGATGGGGGAAAAAGGAATTGTGCAGGAACAGGTCAAAGCTGGACAGGAACACGCTCATTTTGGGGTGGGTGTGATACCAGCCTACCAGTACCTTGTCCGGGAACTTTTCTTCCATGATATCGAACATGGCCAGCTGGCTGTCCTGGGTGAAGGTGATATAAGCGCTGCCCCGTTTGGCGTACAGCGCGGGCAGGGCCCTTTCAACAATGATGAATTCTTCACCTGTGGTCTGGTCTTCTCGCCAGCTTCCGATCAGCCAGCCGCCGATCTCGTTGTTGAGGTCGCTCTGGGCATGCACATTGGCCCGGATATAAGCTTTCTGGGTCATAAATACCGTGATGCCCGGCTGATTGGGATTTTCCAGTTCAGCATCCGCGCGCCAATGTTCGGCATATTTGAATGGCATATGGCCCGGACGCGGGGTCTGTGCTGCTGCTGGCTGTAAACGAACCTTGGAAGTTGTCATAATAATATAAATAATTCCAGGGGTGGGGCATCGATCGAACGCCCCACGCCAACTTAACCTGCTGTAACGTCTGCGGTCATGACCAGGTGGTCATCTTCGGGCACACCGGCTTCTGCCAGGGTTTCCTCTTCCTGAAGCTCGCGCCCCAGGGCTTTGCTGTCCAGGCGGTAGCCCATCGGGCGTCCGTCCGGTCCTGTGGTGGGAAGTTCAAGGGATGTGGTCAATTCAGGGATCAATTCCTTCACTTCAACATCATCTGGAACTTCGGCAGTGCGGGTGCCCCCTGAGGGCAGTACAAGTGTGACTGTAATTTCAGCCATGGTATTACCTCCGTTTGAGAATGTTCTTATGGTTTATTTTCTTATTACACCGATCGGCTATTATTTCAATTTGATCTTCGGTTTTGTCTTTCCAGTGGTTTCTTTTTTGAGTTTGATCCGTTCAGGACGCAGAAGTTCACGGGTATCCACCGGGAATACACCCGGGTTTTCCTCGCGGTACTTGCGGCTCCAGCGGGCTGCCTCCGGGTCCCAGGGGAAGGGCGGCTTGGTGGGGTCATCATGAAAGTTCTTGTACTGCACCATTTCCCCGATCATGATCACCAACCGGTCCAGGGAGCGGCTGGCGGTCCACCAGGCGGCATCAACACAGACAGAACCGTTGTGGTGATTGATGTTGGGATGCCAGACTGGGGTGAGCCATTGCATGCCCGGCCAGCGCTGGGGGTACTGGTTGTGCAGGTATATCTCAACCTGGTGTTTGTTGCCCATTTTTGGTTTGCCATTTTTATCGACTCCGACAATGCCTTTGCATTTATAGGTCACGATATACCGTTCCGGGGGCAGACCTTTACGGGCTTCAGTTGTTTTGAATTCGATCAGATCACTTTGGGCAGCCAAATCCAGCATGCGTTTATGATCTGCCCGCAGCCTGCGCATCCTCGGGCTTTGATCAAGAGAGATCTTTCCGCTGCCGGCTGTGATATCGGCCGTTAAGACCAGTCGGTCATCGTCTGGAACTCCAGCATCCGCCAGAGTCTCGCTTTCCTGCAGTTCACGTCCCAGGGCTTTGCTGTCCAGGCGGTAGCCCATGGGCCGGCCATCCGGTCCAACTGTGGGCAGACCCAGCAGAGAGGTCATTTCAGCCATCAGGTCGCGAATAATGACGTCGTCCGGGACTTCAGCTTTACGGGCTCCTCCATTTGGGAGTACTATGGTTACTTCAATTTCTGGCATAATCGACTCCTATCAGTGCTTCTTCTTTTCGTTAGAATGGGGGATCTGGCAGGCGCCGGTGATTCCCCAGCAATCGGCATGGTGGCGGGTCTTGCAAATGGGACAGATCTTCACGCCCCGGGGATCATGGTCCAAGACC
>JAGHAU010000054.1 GCA_021161345.1 Anaerolineales bacterium
GTTTTAACATTGCCCGGGCAATATAAAAACGCAAGATGTGGCGGAGATGTTCGTCTTCGTGGGGAGGTTTGGGGATGGATTCCCGGAATATCACATAGGTGTCGATCTTGTCTGCCTGAACCTTATAATCGGTAGTGGTCTGGGGATCAAAAATTAATTCCATATTTCCTCCTTATTTAATCTTGCTATCTGCCAGAATGACATTTATACCTAAGTTCTTGATGGCTTCTACAAGGTAGGGAGGTGCGTCTGAATCAGTGACAATGGTATCGACCGATTCCAAAGGGGCGACATTGTTGAATGTTGTTACGCCGAACTTGCTGCTGTCAGCCACGACAATCTTCTCAAGTGAGTTTTGAAACAGAACTTTTTTAATTTGGGAGTCCTCAATGTTGTACTCTGTCAGCCCGTTTTCTAGGCTAATGCCGCCGATCCCGATAAAGGCTTTGTCTGTGTGGTAGTTCCTATATACATCTTCTGGAATATTGCCGATCATGGACAGCTCCCGCGGTCGAACAATACCACCGGTGATGATCAGACGCGCATCCACTTCAAGGTTGAGTGTCCCAACCAGTAAGTTGGCAATCTGCAGGCAGTTGGTCAGGACTGTCAGGTTGTGTTTGTCTGCCAGTTTGCGGGCAACTTCCAGGGTGGTGGTGCCAACATCAAGGGAGATGCTGTCCCCGTCATAAATCAGTTCGGCTGCTTTTTCACCGATGGCTTTTTTTCTATTTTTGTTTTTTGAGGATCGGGTTTGGAATGGAGGTTCGTAGCTGCGTCCTAGATTGGCAACAGCGCCTCCGTGAATACGGCGGACCAGCCCTTTGCGGTCGAGATCATTTAAATCCCTGCGGGCTGTCATATCGGAAACGCCAAACATATTACAGATTTCTTGGATTTTTATCGTGCCGTTTTCAGCGATGTGCTCCAGGATGCTGTTTTTACGGGTTTCGTTAAGCATACGGGATTCCCCGAAATGATTGATTGTGTTTGTATTATACAAATATGATGTTCGTTTGTCAATCTATTTCTAAGTGGTTTTGGAGTTTTTAGGGCCCGTTTTGAGTTATTTTGTTCTATTAATCTAAACACGGCGGGTAATTTTTGGTTACAGAATATAAGTGATGGCCGCCAAATACTTATTCCTTTTTGCTAAATCCGGGGAGAGCAACTGAACCAATGGGGTAGACAAATTGCCTTCCTTATCTTAAAATGTCCCTTCGTAATAGTAAGAAATGATTGGAGGAATACCCTTGGGCTTAAAATCATCACAAAAACGAGAAAGACAGAATGAAAAGAGCCGGTTGCGGAACCGGACTTACAAGAGCAAGTCCCGCACCCTGATCAGGAAAGCCTTTCTGGCTATGGAAGAAGGCAATCTGGATAGCGCCAAAGTTGCAACCGCAGAAGCGATTCAGTCTCTGGACAAAGCTGCTGCCAAAGGCGTCATTCATAAAAATAACGCTTCACGTAGAAAGAGCCGCCTGATGCACCGTTTAGCGGGTCTGGAAAAAGCTGCCTAAATTACCTTTTGGTAACATCAATCAGGGCTGCTCCAGCAATATTGGACAGCCCTTTTTTGATATCCTTAATCTTAAGGAGGATGCGTGATCCTCAATGTTGAGAAAACAGGATTCCTTTATGAAACCCTCCTGACTTCTAGATGATCAGGATCACACATTCTGAAAAAATACCCCATGTTATAATCTCGTTGCAATACAGAATATCAATCTCCAAACCAGTATTTCAGAGAATTTTATGTTCCAGCAAGAAAAACAAGATCTTGAAGGGAAGATTAAAAATATCCTCCAGGAAGCCGGCATTCCAGTACCAGAAGAGCTGGGTTGGGCCCCAATACCTTTTTCAGGCGAATGGGGTATAGCGACTTCTTTCTTTAAGGTTGCTGCCCGGGAAGCAAAAAGCGGGCAGGTAAAGAATGTTCCCCAGCGAGCGGAAGAGATCGCTGCCCTGGTGGCAGAGAAGATCCTTCCCCAGACATATTTCCCCCGGATCGAAAATAAAGGAGGATACCTGAATTTATATTTTGATTCAGGGGTTTTCAGCGCTCGGGTGATCAACAACGTCATCCAATCTGGCAATTTCGGGCAGGGTGAGGATAAAGACCAAACCTTAATGGTTGAATTCTCTAACCTCAATACCCATAAAGCCTTTCATGTAGGTCATCTGCGAAGCACGATCCTGGGAGACGTGATCAGCCGGATCCTGGAATATGCCGGCTACAAGGTTGTTCGGGTCAACTATTATGGTGACATGGGCTTGCATGTCATTAGATGGCTCTGGAACTACCAAAAATTCCATCAGGGAGAGAGTCCTCCAGAAGACGCTACCCAGTGGATGGGCGAGATCTATGCTGAGGCCAGCCGCCGTTTGGAAGAGGATCCTGAGCTAGAAAGTGAGATCAGGGATCTATATGCACGTTGGGATCGGCAGGATCCGGAACTGGTGGAATTATGGAAAAAGACCCGCAGTTGGTCATTGAAGGGCTTCGAAGATCTTTATCAGATCCTGGATATTCACTACGATCGTTATTATTCCAACAGCGAAGTTGAGTTTCAGGGTAAAGAGATGGTTGATGACCTGATCAAGCGAGGCATAGCCCAGGACTTGCGGCCTGATGACGCTGTTATTGTGCGCATCGATGATCTGCTTGGGTTGGATAAGGAAAAGTATCGCGTTCTGGTTGTTCTCAGGTCTGACGGAACAGCTTTATATGCCACCGAAGATCTTGCTCTGGCAAAACTCAAACAAGAAGAATATCATCCGGATCGATCCATATATGTGGTTGATGTGAGGCAGTCGCTCCATTTCCAGCAGGTTTGGAAAACCCTGGAAATCGCAGGTTATGATTGGGCAAAAAAGTGTGAACACCTGGCATACGAAGTTGTGAATCTGCCGGGTAATGTGGTGATGGCATCCCGTGAAGGTACGGTGGTTAGGCTTGAGGAGCTGATCCGAGAGGCTCAATCACGGGCTTATGAGGTTGTCCAGGAGAAGAACCCGGATCTCTCAGAGGATCAGAAACGGGATATAGCCCGAGCGGTTGGCCTGGGAGCTATCAAGTTCCCAATGGTGGATCGAGAATCCACCCGCATCGTGACTTTTGACTGGGAAACAGCCCTTGATTTTAATGGCCAGGCCGCTCCCTATA
>JAGHAU010000223.1 GCA_021161345.1 Anaerolineales bacterium
ATCTTTAGGATCATCTGGTTTGCATATTATCCCAGATTTTGCATTTAATACCAACGCCGCCACTTCCGATTCTTCCGGCACACTGGCAAGGATCGGCCTGCCGGCAGACATCAAAGTATAGACTTTGCTGGGGACATTCAATCCTGCTAGATCTGATCTCAGGCTCACCAAAGTCAAATCAGCTGCCGCAAGCATTTCCAGCCATTCTTGTTCTGGCTGGGTCGATAAGAATCGAATATTATTAAGACCCTTGGCTTCGGCCTGCTGGATCAATTCAATCTTTACGCTGCCTTCACCTGCCAAAAGGAATAAGATCTCGGGCGTCTTCTTGAGCAGATCAGCAGCAGCAATGACATTTTCCAGGGCAGCGATATATCCATGATTGCCCGCAAATAACACCACAAAAAAGGTCTCCAACTTATGCGAAATGGAAAAATCATTAATTTTTGGCAATGGTTTCACGTTTTCAGTATCAGCCCAATTGGCTATGATCTCAATTTTTCCCGGATTGACGCCTTTCTGCTCCAGATTTGCTCTCATTCCGGGAGAAAGCACAATGATCTTTTTAGCGATTCGATATTGGATTTTTTCCAAGATCCTCGAAAAAGATATAAATACCTTGTTGCGAAGTTTATTAACCTGAATAAGGCAGTCCGGCCACACATCCTGAATCCCGACAACCAGCGGCGCCCGATGGAAAATGGATAATAACCAGGCAGAAAATGTCGTAGTTATTGGCGGATTTATGGCCAGGATTACATCTGCCCTGGATATCTTTAAACCAGCAATTACCGACAGAAAGTTATAACTCAAATAGTTCCACGCTCGTGAGAATGTGCTGCTCTTCCTGGGTAAAAAGACAGGTGTCCTGAGAATTTTTACACCCATTTCCTCACTCTTGTGGAAGTATCCATCGTATTCTCGATAATCAGGATGGATTGTTATTCTTCCATAGTGAGGGAGGCTGGCAATCACAGTAACCTCAGACCCACTTTTCACAAGGTCCTGAGCCAATTGAGTGATCAGGGGAGCCGTACCGGTTTTATCAGGGTGATACCGCATGTGAGTGATTAAAATCTTCATCTGTGGCGTTATTGGTCAAGGTGGCGAATAACTACGGCTGGATTACCCGCGGCGACAACGTTGGCGGGAATCTTGCCAGAGACCACACTGCCTGCCCCAATAATACTTCCTGTCCCTATACTGGATCCTTTTAATATTATAGATTGAGTGCCAATAAAAACATCGTCACCGATCATCACCGGCCGGCTGTTGATCTTTTTTGGTTCCTGCATCCGTTCCTTTTTATCCAGGGGATGGAAATCAGTGTCAGTAATCAGACAGTTACCGCCAACCAATACCCGATTGCCTATTTCAACTCTCTGGGCTGCAATGATTGACCCTCCTGTGATACCGACATCCCCTCCTAGAATAATTTCTGCCTCTGCAGAACGGGTAGACAAGAAAACTGGATGATAAGGAGCAACTGGATTTGAAGACACCCAAGAGCGCAGAATTACCCGATCTCCAATCTGGATACTGCTGCCGCTGTATCTCTGAATGAGAGGTGCTCCCAGTATGCGCCACCCTCTGCCCCACTTCACTCCCTTCACAATAAAGAGCAACCAATACAATGGCTGGCAAATCACCCTTCTAACCTCATTCCTTATAGCCCACGGCAGCTTGACTTTATCCTTTATCTTCGAATCCATATAATTCCTTTAATATCCTTTATACCATTGCAGGCAATAGCTATGGAATCATCCTGCTTGCCTATTTTCATAATAAACTAAATGCAAATATTCCTTTTTTTAACCTCCAATGACTAACGGGTCCTTTTCAAACCTGAAAACACTTCCAAATCATCCTTGTCCATGATACGGGAAGCGAGTACTCCAAGAAAAAAGATAATGGCTGTAGCAGCAATCATTAATATTAACAGCAAGTTGGTTTTAGGCATCAAATTCCACATGAAATACATCAATACACCTGTCAATCCACCAATAATAAGTATTTTGAATGTGTTAATTGAAATTGGCTGCATTTTATAAAGATAATAGATTTCTATAGATCCTAACAATCCAGCAACCACCATGGTAGTTCCTGCCGCAATGGCAGCCCCAACTAAACCAAGATCTGGGATTAATATAAGATCCAGCGATAAATTCGTCACTATCAGGCATAAAGAGTTAATAAAAATCAATTTTGTATTCCCAAAAGCTTCTAATGTCATGTTTCCAAGACCAAAGATTGATTTTAAGAATGCTCCCGCAGCTAAAATCATCAGTGCTGTTATAGAAATAGTATAAGCTTCTGTGAATAGAAGTGCAGTTAACTGATCACCAAATAAGATGATCATCAGTAGTGCTAGGGTTGTAGAAAGTAGAATCCACTTTGCGCTTTTCTGGTAAGTAATATTGACTTCATTTATATCGTCTTTGATGATCATTTCAGATATCACCGGCTTATATATCCTGCTCATCGAATCAAGCCCAAGTTTCAGGATAACGATTATCTGAATATAAACTCGAAAAATGCCAATATCTGACGCTGGGTTGTATATTCCCAGAACGATAAAATCGATCTGGCCAACAAGGATCATTAAAACACCTGAAATACTCATGGGCCAAGTATAAGAAAATATTTCAGCCATATTTACTGGAATACTTTGATATTTTTTCAATGGTTGAAATATCTTTACTGCCAAAACCCATAATCCAACTAAAGCAGTTATTATAACTGCGGCCAGGTAAAACCATGTCCATTGAATAATACTTAAGGTATAAATTATCACTAATAAAGTGATGCCTATTCGTAATCCTGGTTCCAAGATATGCCTTAGGTAAACTCTAAACCTGAGATTCTTGTATCCTCCAAATGCAAATATGACTACCATTATCAATGCCAGGAAAGGAATTGTTAAGATAACTATGGGAAGGATATCCACTAAAGTTGCGTTATCGAAAATCAGATTCCCAAATATTGGCGATATGGCATACAAGATAGAACATACAATAATGCTCGAGATGGTTACGAAAATCAGAACATTTTTTAATAGTGACTTGATTTTTCCATATTCCTGGGTAGCGTTGAAAAATGGAATATATCGATCCAGAGAGAGATGGATTCCAAGCAGCACAAACACCAAAGAGATATTGATAATGGATTGAGCTAAAGTAAAACTACCAAAGTCTTCCTGGCTAAAAACACGGATCATTATTGTCAGCCAGACATACCCCAGTATATTCCCTACAATAGTTCCTATAAAATTAAAAGAAGATTCTTTAAGGATCTTTGAGATTGAGTTCATAGATTTAACTGATTTTCTATTCAGTAGTCATTGTTTGGAAGGCGGTCTATAAAAATATATCCAGAATAATTGGCGAAGACTCGACTAATTATACGCCAGATTAGAGTATTTATTTGAATATGCTTATCATTACCTAGATTCTGACTTCAGAGCTATAAATTATCGATCTCATGTTCCAAAGCGGATAAGAATCCCGACCCCAGATTACAACGGGCATACCTACGGAATGGTCCTATTACAAACGGGCCTGGTTATAATGATTGGAAATGGATCGAATCTGGTAACCTGGATCCAGGAATCTATCTCTGCTGTATGACCAGCAAGAAATAAGCTTTCAAGCTCCCTTAGGAGGGTCCAGCTTAATATCATGCAGTTCCTCAAATAGGGCGACTAATTTTTCCATCTTTCCCCCACTTTTTTGTTCCAGCTCATATATTTTCATATCGACCAAGAATCTGTACCAGAAGCCCTGTAAAAAATGCCAGATGAAACCTTTTGCGCCATCAAGGAACCCCAGCAAAAAGATGTACCTGTATATGAAATAAACAAAAGCACGGAATCCCAACGGTAACCGTTTATAGAATCCCTCTTTAATCACCCGCTTTCGTTTTGCCTGGGGGTCGTCCGCTTGTGTTAAAGCAAGGTCTTTTTCAAGCAAAGGATATTTTGTATTTAAGATATCAAGAGCTTCCCGTGAGGCATATCGGTTATGTTTGTCAATCCAAAATGTTAAGCCCTTCCCATTATCATCAACCAGGTCATTTTTTGCGATGATTGTTCCAGTGTTATTTGAGAGCACAATATGTTCATCCATCCAGCGATTTTCAATTCGCCCCTCGCCAGAACGCCATATTCTCAGTAAATAGAGAGGGTAAAAACCCCCATAATGCATCCATTTCCCTAAAAAATATACCTTCCTCTTGATGTACACACCTTTTATATTATTTGAGAGAGTTTCCAGCAACCCAGGTAGTTCTTTCTGTAAAGCTGGTTCAAGGTACTCATCCGCATCGAGGCGCATTGTCCATTTCGTATTAATAGGAAGATTGTTTATAGCCCAGTCAAATTGCTTGGCATAATTTACGAATTCATGTTGGACAACATCAGCACCAAGGGCCATGGCTTTTTCAACCGTGGTGTCAGATGAAAAGGAATCTACAATAAATATCTTTTCAGCAACTTGCGCTGCTGATTTGATACACCTTTCTATATGAATTTCTTCATTGTATGTCAATATGATAATACTCAGGTCAGCCATGGATTTGAACCTTGGTTATATTTAGTTGGTCTTAAAAACTAATAGGTTTCATAATCTATTATAAATCTGGATTGTCTGTTCTCTTTGCAGAAGCAACCAATCGATAGGCCTGCTCCCATAAGGGACCGTTTGATTGCCAGCTGTATTTACTCTCCAATAAGCTCCTAGATGCTATCCCTCTTTGAATCCGTTCATCTATGTTCCAACTGGTTGCAATTTCAATAGCTTTACTTAATAGTATTGGATCGGCATCCACCAGAATACCTCCCCCATCCTCCCAATCGGACAATCCTGTGGCATTTGTCGTGATTGTGGGTGTTCGAACTGAGGCAGCTTCCAGGTTTACAAGGCCTACTACCTCTGAAGATGATGGTACTACTACTACCCAGGATCGAGCCATCAATTGATACTTTTCATCACCATAAACCGGACCAATAAAATCTACCTGGTCTCCTAAATCCAATAATTTAATTTGTTTATTCAATTCGCGCAAATACGCTTGACTGAAAACCGGACCCGCAATAATAAGCCGCCATCCAGTAATATTCGCCAGGTGAAATGCTTCAATCAGAGTATGGACTCCTTTTTTGGGATGGATCCTCCCAAAAAACAGGATTGACCTATCTAAAGATTGATGATCCTCAACATCAGGGATTCTTGACAAATTGATTGAATTGGGAATCAAGATCTGTTCGGTTTTCGGAAACTCAGTCCTTAGATTTTTTGCTTCTAAAGATGTAATTGCATGAATATAATCAACTTGTCTCAGTCTCGGCCTTAAAACCAGGTCCCAGTATAACCGTTTCAAGATTTTATACGTCAGCCCGTGTTGATTCCACGTCCAGGGCTCTAACATACCGTGAGGACTTAATAGCACTGGAATGTTGAAGCTTGCTGCACCTCGTTGAGCTGCTTGCTGAATGGGGGTGAACACACCATGAATATGAATCAGATCAGGTTGAAAATTTCCAATTTCATTGTGTATCTCTGATTTCATTCTTGGAGACCAGCGGAACATACGGGAGATCAAATTTTTCATCAGTAAGAAATCTGGAACAGGAATATGCTTTACTTTATTCCGGAGGCCTTCCGGTAAACTCCCAACCTGTATACAAATAACCCGGAAGTCAATATCTCTTCTCTCACAGAACGCAATTATCTCCAGAAGTACCTGGGCAACCCCAAATCTTTCTATCCCTATGCTTTCACTAATAATTAGAACTTTGAGGTGTTTTTCCATGCATAATCCTGAGTATATCTTAAGAGATTATTTATTATCTGGCCTGCAATCTAAGAATATTTAGGTAATATATTAATTAAATTAGCAGAATAGAATACATCTCAGTCAGTGTACCCCAGTTCCTTCAAGAAAGGAAAAGATGAGATTTCAGCCATTAACGATCTGTATGTTTCCGGATGCATGTCCTTCCGCCATTGATTAACTTTACCAACACGAAATGTGACCGTACCCCCAAAAAGGTTTCTTTTCAAATAATCAATATCATCCGGGGTCCAATCCATGCCTAAATAATTCAGCAGTTCAGAAATAATCCGATCTTGCCTTGCTGAATCTCCACCGCCTTCAGGCCCAATCAAATCTTCGAAACGCACTACCTGGACATCCTCTTGCAGATACCAGCCTTCAGCTCTTTGTAATATCTCACGAATTCCTGGATAATAAAAAGAGCCAGCTATCCCACCGGTTATCATGAATTCTAATCTCTGGTCAAAATCCATGGTTAATAGAGCTTGCCTGGCCTCATTCCAATAATACCCAGGCTCCTCAATATATTTTGACCAGGAATAAATAAAAGCCCCCGGATGCCGAATTACTTGGATAATCTTATATCTTTTCTCCCGCAGGAGGTTAATTAGATGATCGGAATAGGCCGCATGACCAGAGATATATCCAATTTCCTGGGATAGATAGGCTTTCACCCACCTGGGGGATACAACACCCGGGTTATCTAACCCGATCTGAATTGATTGTTCAAACCATAAGGGAGATCTCAATAAACGTTTGATCAATGCATATCGGCCAAGTACAGATGATAATGCCATACTCCTTTTTGAATACGGTATCTGTAACAACGAAAACATCTTCTGAACCAGGTTGGTTCCGGTTTTTGGGATTGAATTTACTAGAATTCTATTTGACATACAATTTCTTATTTTCCACACCCGAATTGCTGTTGGCTGCTGAATTAAATTGTTTGTATTTTTCTACCTTCGGAAGGAACTATTTAGTGACCCTAGTTAATCTGTTAATAAAAGGAAAAATGGTCTTTTTGAACTATTGAGGATCAATCCTTCATCCATCGTTTCTTAAAGCTATCTAATTCACTATCCGTGTAAAAGAAACGGGCATAACGTGAGTTGTAAATAAAATCAACGTAATCTTGGGGTAGATTGGTGTCATTTAGGAAATCTTTATATAAATGATTGTATTCCCTGCTCTGACTTTGATTCTTGGTCTTCGTTTTATAGTCTGGATAAGAGACACCAAAAAATTCTTCAAGCGCCATTTGCAAGCATCGGTTGAGATCTTCCAACCGAATAATCAAAAGATTAAGCTCTGGTGTCCGGTATATTTGATAACCTTTTTCTGGACGAAACTCCTCCTTGTAGATATCAAATCTAAAATTTGGGGCCAGTTCTGTATCAAACCAATCTAAAATTCTTTGGTGATGGAAGTTTTCAATGAACCGATCGGTTATTTCTTGTTTTTCTTCAGGATGGTTCTTCAGATCGCTAAATTTCTCCAGCAGATCTGGACACCAATAACCCCATGCGTAGAAAAAAGCTGACAAATTTCTGGCGATTGGTTCTCTCGTTAAAGTGATTACATCCACACCTTGCGTCGAGAGTGATGGCAATATAGATTCCTTGACATAGATACTTTCCCAGTAATCTCTTCCTGGGTATGCGCGGCCAAGAAACTCACTTTTATCTAAAGTGAATTTTAGCATTTCAGAACTTAACCAATGAAAATGGAAGATTTTGCGCTTCAGCCCCAGGTTAATTAACGTCCGTTCTACTGTTTGGGATCCAACCTTCCCCATCTGAAATAATAAAAGTGGCTTTCCAGTTGTCCTTATTTTCAGATCGTAATAAAGGAAAAGAAGTTTTTGCACTATGCCAAAAACAGTTTTTTCTACTCCCAATGAGGTAAATAAGCGATGGTGTAATTTATTCTTTGTCATTCAATTTTTAGAAATCGAAATACAATAATCGGAAAGACAGCAATGGTAAATCTATCCCCCGCCCAACACGGCAATTATACACCAAGATCACAACACGAGATAATCCCATTTTAGAGAAGGGGGAACGAAAGATCCGGGATAAATAACAATGTGCTTATCCTCAGGTCATAAAAAGGGGTGTATCAATCAGTTCGTTATATCTGAGATGTAATCCAATACATATGGGCAGCCTTCTTCGAGCGCCTCAGAGACTGTAAGCCAGGTGAGATCCTGATCTAGATTTGTCACCTCGATGATAGCGTTGGCAAGACAGCCTGATCCTGCATGATAATTAACCAGGGTCATCAGCCAGAGATCCTCATAACTGAGCACTTCCCCTGGGATCCGATCCATTTCGTAAGAAATCATCTGCCCTACCTGGGCGCAATTCCCCAAAATGGTTTCAGAGAATAGGAAAATACTTGTCCGCGCCTGTTGAGGATCAACCACCTCTCCCCAATCCGGGAGATCAAGCTCCATTTCCGATAACAAAGCACCTTTTAACATAATCTGGTTCCATTCATCCAATTGAACATATCCAGATGAACATACTCGCTCTTCTAAGATAAGAGGACAGAATCTGTCATAAAAATCATGGTTCCACATTAAAACTGTATCAGCACCCAGTTCATTAATATGTCCCAGACCGTATTCGTAATACATCATCTTTCTTGTTTCCGGCCAAAACTGGGATTCTTTAGCAAAGATCCTCTTTAAAAGTTGGGATGGAAGGCCAGTCTCTCTTGAGGCTTGAACGATATATGGATCAAAAGTATTTTGCCATAATCGGACAGCAGACCTGGCCTTCTCTAATCCGCATTGGGAGGCATAACCATTTGCCATCAATCCAAAGAATTCACAATCGCTTACATCTACATATCCCCGAAATATCAATTGGCCAGCCAAATAAGTATATGGTTCATCCGTTTCCAATAAATAAGGATGGGGTGGGCTATCCAACCAGTCAGGGGGAGCCCCCAGGGGTAGAAATGCTTGCCAGATCTGGGCGCAGCCCTGCATGGTATTAAAATCATTCATTTCGCTGACAATATCCACCTGCCATCCTGAAGTGACTGTCAGCTCATCTATATTTTCAGATACCCGAATTCTGCCGCGATAATGGATCGTGCTGTCCCCGTAACTTGAATCTGCCCAAAACTCAATTGGGATACCATTATCTCCAGTTACCTGCAGCGTTAGATTACAGCTGCTGTCATTGCAGTTAAATGGCAACCCATTCATCGTCCCCTGGATCCTCGTAACTCTCTCATTGGGAAGGGGTTCTTCTGCTGTGATCAGGAGAGATGGGATATCTACGCAAATGTCCGTGCTCCGAATGGGGATACAGTCATTCAGTTCAATCCAGACTTTAGCTGTTGGTAGTTCTACCTGGATCTCCTTTTCTTTTTGCTTTGACCCGGCCAAAAACAGATACATTCCTCCACATTGCTCTTGACCTACTGAATCAGCTGCAGAACACGGACCGGAAATCCTCCACAGATCATAAATTTTATCTCCACATTGCCGATAGATCTCTGTCCCGGTCGGCTTCCCTGCATGGTCAACTTTGATTTCACAAGCCAGGTTGTTATTTTGCCAGTGAACCAACCACCAATCGTACTCAGTATAGGATATATTAATAAATTCATAGCGGCGGGAATCACCATCCGCCAGCACCCGCGTAGGATGGATCAAACCCAATAATAGGGTTAAGAAGAAAATGCCCCGAAATATACGTGAAGGATATAATCTCATGATCATAAAATCATAGGAAAAATCAGCAAAACTGTCTGGTCTAATTATAGATGAGTATATTTTTATCAAACAACCCTATTCTGGGACTGTTTTTCTGATTGTTCAACTCCCCCTCCCTTATTTTCATTTTATACATATATTCCCAGTTCACAAGGGTTAAGGCAGAAAAAAAGCACCCCTGAAATTCAAGGGTGCTTCGGTCAAAAGATTATTATTTAGTGAATTTTCGATTGATCGGCCTTCTAATTCCCTGTCCAGAGGGCTGGAATCTTCAGGAAGAAACCAGATCTGATCAGAGAATCCACGAAACGGAACAACCAGGATTGTTCTGGGACACCGTCGCCGAGGTAAAGTTTGCTCGTACCTTCAATGCTCGTAGTATAGGGATCGGCATTGGAACCGTTGTGATCCCAGACCAGATCAAAGGAGAATGGTTCCAGCATAAGGATCTGGAAATTGACCTTAATCTCCTGGGATTCACCAGGGGCAATTTCAATTGATCCAGCCGGATCAATTAGCACTTCTCGTAAATTTTCCAGGTTTTCAGCCTGAATATTGTCGATTACAAGGAGAGCTGATTCGGAATTATTCTCAATCACATAAGTGACTTCGACAAATCTAAAGAACTCATGTTCGTCTACAAAATCTACTGCACCATCAAAGATAGTGACCCCTTCCGGCCGATTGACAATAAGCACAGGTTTATGGATCTGCCAGCTGACCTGGTAATTCTCTACTATTACTGCATCAGGATGGTCTGTAGTCGGGCAGGACTCGCCGGCATGGTAACCCAACTGGATCCGGTACATCACATCGCCAGGCATTGATTCTGTCCAGCTTAGATCTACATTCAGCAAGGAATGCTCATCCAGAACGGATATACAGGTTGATCCAACGACATCACTAGTTTCATCCTCAAGGACAATTATCTCCATCACTCCGGGTGCCGGAGGATTGATTTCAGACTGGATCTGAAGTTGATAGACTTCAGAGGTCATCATAATGCCAGGAGAAACAGGAATCAGCGTCATTCCGTAAATCGGATTTTCAATTAGCTCACCTGTACCCTGGATAGAGAACCGGTAAGGATTGGTGTTGTTCGCATCATGATTTACTGCCAGGTCAAAGGAGAAAAACCCTATTTCCGTTACCTGGAATGCAACCTTGACCAGCTGCTCTTCTTCAGGACCAAGGGAAATTGGCCCTGATGGGTCCACGGTAACTCCACCCAGATCAACCAGGTTTTCGATATCAATGCTGCTGATCTGCATACTGGATGTTGTGGAATTATTGAATAAAGTATAGGTCAATTCAAAATACTGGTAAAACCCTTGCTGACCAAGATTGATGATATCTCCGCTCGAAACAAGAGAGCCGCCTTGTTCTTTAACTTCAAGTTCAGGATTGTCCTCTTCCCAATTCACAACATACATTTGGGTCAGATCGCTATCTTGAGAATCCACGATGGGACATTTTCCCCGAGCCCGATAACGAACCTGAATTGAATATTCTCTGGTGCCAGGAGTAGAACTTATCCAGGAAAGATTGAACGTTCGGGCCTGGTCCAGATTGTCTTCAATAAGCTGGCAAACCTGGTCTTGTACCTGATCACTATTTTTATCTACTAAACTGACCTGCAGAGAGCCTGTATCAGGCGCTTCCATTCCAACCTCGATCCGAAGAGGGTAAGCACTTCCGATCAGCGAAGTTCCAGGAGATGGTGGTGAAGGAACAATGAACTTGATCGGATTATTTGTCATTACTACACTGCCCTGGAATTTGATCCGATAAGGTGTTGGATTGCTAGCCAGATGATCGATCGCAAGATCGAATGAGAATGAACCTGTGTTGTCAACCAGGAAAGATATGTCCAGGGGAGTATCTGCATCTGGACCTAGAACAAAACCTGCCTCAGGATTTGAATCCACTTTGCCAAGATTCACGAGATTTTCTATATGTATGTCTGTGATTTCCAGGGATGTTGTAAATGATATATTCCGGATCAAATATGCCAAATCCACAGTCTGATAGTACTCGAACTGCCCCAGGTTTATGATTTCATCAGCCGGAACCAGGGTCCCATCAGTGGTTGCGAATTCCAGGACCGGGAGTTCTTCCTGCCAATCGACCTGGTATGACATGGATAATTCCGAAATCGGATCACCCGCTGCAGGACATCCACCCCGGGAATAAAACTGGGCCAAGATCGTGTAATCACTCAGCACCACTCCAGTTTCAGACCAGGCAAAACTTGCAGTTGCTGCACCGGGGCCTGATTCTGTGATCTCCAGGCAAACAGCTTCCTGGATGGGATTGTTTTCCTGATCAAGAAGACTTACCACCAGGGAACCAACGATGGGCGCATCATAAACTGTTTCTACACTCAGCCCAAAAATCTCACCGATCAATTTCTCCCCAGGTGACAGCGGTTCAGGAGTGATCGATTGAATAGGATTGGTATTCAGGATGCCTCTGCCTAAAAGACTGAAGCTGTAAGGTGTTGGGTTGGAGGCATTATGTTCCAGATTGATATCAAAGGAAAATTCGCCCGGGTTTTCGATCTTAAAACCTATCCCAACCATCACCTCTTCCCCTGGGCCAACTGTGATAGGTGTTGATGGATCAATTTCCAGATTGATCACATTGACCAGGTTGTCGAAAATCACCCCTGTGATCTGGAAACTATTTGTAGTAGAAGGATTATAGATAAGATATTGCTGTGTGAGAGGCTGGTATGGCGCAAGGTCACCCAGATCCTCACTGCCGCCAGCTAACAGAGGCTCATCATCCAGGTTCTTCAATTCCATGACAGGATTATCCTCCTGCCAATCAATCTGGTAGCCCTGAGAAACATCATAAACACTCTGATCTTCGATTGGACAAACACCATTATCCCTATACCCGGCCCAAATCTGGTAATCAAGCATTCCTGCTGCAAGTTCAGTCCAGGAGAAATCAAAACCGTGATTGCCCTGTCCGGCCTCTGATATATTCTGGCAAACCGGACCTTGAACAGGATTATCTTCCTGATCGAGAATACTCACCTGGAGGGCACCTGCTACTGGTGCATTTAGATCAACTTCAACTGATAACCCAATGTTCTCATCAACAAGGCTGATGACTGGAGAAGCAGGCTGCGGGTTAATCAATTGGATGGGATTGGCAGTCAGAACACCATTTCCATGAACAGAAATAAAATATGGAGTGGTATTGGTAGCATCGTGTTCAAGGACTATATCAAAGGAAAACGGATCGCTGCTCTGAACTTCAAAACTCATCGTAATAGGCAACTCCGAACCAGGACCAACCTCAATTGGTGCTGCTGGTTCTACCTGGGGGTTAACTACATTTACTAGATTGTCGAAAGAAACAGCTGTTACATGCAAGTCATTTACAACTGAAGTGTTTGAAATCAGGACATTATATTCCTGGATCTGGAAAGGTTCGATATCTCCTATATCCACAGAAGATCCGCTTGGAATCAAATCACCTGCTGCAGTTGATACTTCAAGAACTGCCCTTTCATCTACCCAGGCTATATGATAATCCTGGGATATATCATTCTCATGTATATCCTCTATTGGACATTCCCCCGAGGGACGATAGCGGGTGTCGATCTGGTAGAATTTTTCCCCTACAGTGGCATGATTCAGTGAGAAATCAAAGATTTCAACAGATCCGTTATCACCCACAACTGAAATACATATCTGGTCTTCCAGTTCAGCAGTGACTTGATCAGTGACACTCACTTGCAGGGCGCCAAATACAGATGTATGCAATGTAACCGCAGTACTAAGGGAATATGGTTCATCAACATATCCACTTTCTGCGGGGGAAGGATCCAGGACAGTTACTCGAATAGGATTATAGGTCGAGATCTTATAG